>NZ_DASZKT010000116.1:0-183325 GCF_035552695.1 Actinospica sp. | reverse complement strand
CTCCGTCTCATCCGGCACCACCACGTCCAGGAAGTACTCGGCCGACAACCGCTTACCCTGCAACCGACCCTGCATATCGGTCAACGAAACCTCAACCGTATCCACCACACCCTCGACAACCAGCGCACGCAGTTGATCGAGCGTGAGCATTCCCGGTCGCCGGGTTTGACTGCTGTCACTGTTCATGCACGCGCCTCCGGGGCAGCAGAAGCTTTTGGACGGAGAGTCGTCCATTGCGGAGTGAAAGTCAAGAGGTGTCTCAGGAGGCCAGGAAACCGCGGAGCAGGACCGCGGTTCCTTCGAGATGCTCGGCCATGGCGCGGCGTGCGGTTTCGGTGTCTCCGTTGAGCACGGAGGCGCTGATGAGCCGGTGTTGTTCGGCCGAGTGCCGGAGGTTGGCCTCCAGCATGGGGATCGCGTCCAGCAGGTCGTTGACACGCAGCCGGGCCTCGCCGACGGCCGCGGCGAGTTGCGTGGAGCCGGACAGCTCAGCCAGGGCCAGGTGGTAGCGCGTGTCGGCGATGCGGTAGTCGGCGGCGTCGGCGTGCTCGGCCGCGTCCATGCGCTGAGTCAGGAGTCTGCGTTCGGCGGTGCCGAGCCGTCGTCGGGCCGCGGCCTCGGCGGCTCCGGTCTCGACGACGTGCCGGAAGGTGAGCGCGTCCTCGAGGCCGCCGGGCAGGTCGCCCAGCAGCTCGGGCAGCCGCTCGGGCGGCGGCGGTGCCGGACGTCGCAGCACCCTGGTGCCGCCGGAACGGCCGCGGGTGCTGGCCACGATGCCCTCCGCGGCGAGCGCGTGGATCGCCTCGCGCAGCGTGTCCCGGCTGATGCCCAGCTGGGCGGCGAGCTCGCGTTCCGGCGGCAGCCGCTCCCCCGGCCGGATCGCGCCCAGCTTCACTGAGCGCAGGATCCGCTCGACGGTCTCCTCGAAGGCGTTACCGGTGCGTACCGCCTGGAACACGGGGAAACCGCCGTTCGGTCCTGCGCTCGTCGTCACCTCGTCCACGGTGAGTATCGTGCGCGCCGCGAAGGCGGCGCGTCTAGAGGTGAATTCGCTCAGCCGGTGATGCTGGCCGCGCCGATCTCGATGTGTCCGGTGAAGCGCCGGGACCAGGACGAGTCGCCGCTGACCGTGATCGTGAAGTCGTACCAGCCGTTGCCGTACGCGACCTGGTTCCAGTAGTCGGACACGCTCTCGCCCGCCGCCACGGTGTACGTCCACGGGCCGTCGACGCGGTAGTGGTCGGCGGTGACGGTGAAGGTGACCGTGGAGGTGCCCGAGTTGGCCATCGTCAGCCAGAGCGACTGCTTGTTCAGGTTCGGCGAGGGCGCGTAGTGGCTGGTGACCTCGGCGGATTTGCCGGACGTCGTCGCGTTGCCCTGGAAGCGGCGCAGGAAGCGGTTCGGCCCGGTCATCGTCAGGTCGTAGGCGCCGTTGCCGTAGCCGGACCCGACGTTGAAGTAGTCGGTCACGACGCCGTCGCCCGAGGACGCCGAGTACGCCGGGACCGTGTACTGCCACGGACCGCCGCTGCGGTATTCGTCGGCGTACACGGCGAAGGTGGCCGCGCCGGTGGCGAGGCTGCCCTCGTTGGCCATCTTCAGCCAGAGCAGGATCTGGCCGTTCGAGCCGTACTGGATCGAGGAGACGTAGCCGTCCGGCTGGTACGGCAGGGCGCGCGCGGCGCGGGTACCGGACTCCTGCGACGGCAGAGCGTTCGTGTCGGGAGAGGGGTTGAGTTCGATGTTGCACAGCGACTGGCTGATCGTCGACGTGGTCGCCGGCAGCGAGGCCGGAAGGCCGTAGACCGGGTTCGCGAAGTCGAAGGCGCCGGTCAGGTCTCCGCAGATCTCGCGCCGCCAGGCGGAGACGTTCGGGCTGCTCGCGGGCGTGCCGAGCGCGGCCGTCCAGGTCTCCATGAAGCGGATCACCGAGGTGTGGTCGTAGGTCTGCGAGTCGACCCAGCCGCCGCGGGTCCACGGCGAGGCGATGATCATCGGCACGCGGTAGCCGAGGCCGATCGGCGTGCCGTTCTGGATGAACTCGTCGGCCGTGCCGGCCGGCGGGACGGGCGGCGGCACGTGGTCGAAGAAGCCGTCGTTCTCGTCGTAGTTCACGAACAACACGGTCGAGTCGAAGACGTCAGCGTCGGCGGCGAGCGCCTGGAGCACCTCATTCACGAACTGCGCGCCGTCCTCCGGCGGAGCGTCCGGGTGCTCGGAGCACTGCTGGTTGGCGACGATCCAGGACACCTGCGGCAGCGTGCCGTTGACCACGTCGTTCTTGATGGCGGCGGCGATGTCGGTGGGAGTGGACCCGGTGGTGGACGGGACCGAGGACATGCCGTTCTGGTAGAGCGGGGAGCTGGTGGCGGCGTTCGCGAACTGCTTGAAGTAAGCAAGGCCGTTGTCGCCGAAGTTGTCGCTGGCGACCTGGTACAGCTTCCAGGACACGCCGGCGTCCTGCAGCGCCTCGGCGTAGGTCTGCCAGCTCAGGCCCGACTCGGAGCCGCCGTCGTACGCCGGGCCGCCCGCGGTCCCGTTCGGGTCGATCATGCCGGACCACAGGTACGTGCGGTTCGGGCCGGTCGCACTGAGGATCGAGCAGTGGTAGGCGTCGCAGATCGTGTACGCGTCGGCGAGCGCGTAGTGGAAGGGGATGTCCGAGCGGGTCAGATAGCCCATCGTGCGGTTCGAGCCCTTGGCGGAGATCCAGTCGTCCATCTTGCCGCCGTCCCAGGCCTCGTGCTGCGTCGACCAGCCGTGGTCGAGCGAGCCGTCGCACTGGGCGAGGGTCTCGGCGCTGGCGGCGATGTCGCCCGAGCCGTTGCTGAGGTTCCACGGGTACTGCCGCGAGGACCCGTTGGGCTGGTTGAACACGCTGTAGCCGCCGGGCAGTTGGATCGTGGCGCGGTCGCCGAAGCCGCGCACGCCCCGCAGGGTGCCGAAGTAGTGGTCGAAGCTGCGGTTCTCCTGCATCAGGATGACCACGTGCTGCACGTCCGTGATGGTGCCGGTCGAAGCGGCCTGCGCGCGGGCGGCGCGCAGCGGCACGACGCCTAGCGCCGCGCCGGTGCCGACTGCCGCGGCAGTGCCGATGAGGGTACGACGGGATATCGGAGACATGCTGAGCAAATTGCCGCTGACGCGAGAACTTGTCCAGACAAGACTCGTGTCATGGCGGTGAAACGCCAGTGAACAGTGCGAAGGACTCCGTGATCGACTCGGCCGATTGGAGCGCTCCCGATCGGCTTGACCTGGGGTGTCAGCACCCCACGTCGATCGGCTGGAGCATCAGTTCCCGGATTCGGTGGGCGGCGGCGAGACGCGGCGGGTCGGAGCGTGCGCGCCGCGCGAGGGAGGCGCGGCGGGCGATGCCGGCTTGGGCTGCTTCTGGCCGACCGCCTGCGGCGGCTTGGGCTGCTTCGGATTGGGATTGGCGGTCGCCTGTTGCGGCGGTGCCTGCTTCGGACGCTCCGGCCGCTCCGGACGCACGGCGCGATCGGTGGCCGCGCCGCGCGTCGGCTGCGGCTGCTGCTGGGGCTGCGGCTGTTGCGGAGGCGGAGGCTGGAGGGTGAGCGCCGGCATCACCGTGGTCTCCTCGGCGTCCGGCGCCTGCGGAGCGGCCGAGGCCTTCGGCCCTGCCCCGACCGTCGAGGCTTTCGAGACATCCTTCGCGTTCTTCGCGTTGGCCGGCCCGATGCGTTCGAGGACGGCGTAGAGCAGCTCGACCGGCACCCGCGGATTCAGGGCACGCTCGAGGAGCTCGTCGAGTTCTGCGGGGTTGAGAGCGTCGAGGTTGTCCACGTCCATGCCCGGCCCAACGGGGTCCGGTGGGCCTGGGTTACCCGTATTCACCCGAGCGGAGCGGCTAATAAGAAGACACGACTAGCCCACTACCGCGAGGGTCTGCCGGGCGATTTCGAGTTCTTCGTCCGTGGGCACGACGAGAACGGCGACTTCGGCGCCGTCCGGCGAGATGAAGCGCTCGTCGCGATCGCCGGACTCGTTGCGCTCGCGGTCGACCGCGATACCGAGGCGTTCGAGGCCGGCGAGGCTCCGCTCGCGGGTAAGCGGGTCGTTCTCGCCGACGCCCGCGGTGAAGACGACCGCGTCGACCCGGCCGAGCACCGCGTAGTACGCGCCGACGTACTTGCGGATGCGGTGGCAGTACACATCGATGGCCAGCCGCGCCGCCGGATCGCCGCCGTCCGCCTGCTTCTTCACGTCGCGCAGGTCGTTGCTGCCCGCGAGACCGAGCAGACCGCTCTCCCGGTTCAACGCCTCGTCCACAGCCGCGGCGTCGAGCCGTGCGACCCGCTCCAGATACGCGGGGATCGCCGGGTCGATGTCGCCGCTGCGCGTGCCCATGACGAGGCCCTCCAGCGGCGTGAGACCCATCGAGGTCTCCACGCTGCGACCGCCCTCGATCGCGCTGACGCTCGCGCCGTTGCCCAAGTGCAGCACGATGACGTTCGTCTCCGCGGCCGACCGACCGAGCACCGCGGCGGCGCGGCGTGAGACGTACTCGTGCGACGTGCCGTGGAACCCGTACCGGCGCACGGCGTACCGCTCACGCCACTGCTCCGGCACCGCGTAGGTGTGCGCGGCGGCCGGTAGCGTCTGGTGGAAGGCGGTGTCGAACACTGCGACCTGGGGCACGCCGGGGAACGCGCGCCCGGCACCCTCGATACCGGTGATGTTCGCCGGATTGTGCAGCGGCGCCAGCGGGATCAGATCCCTGATCTTGCCGAGCACCGCCTCGTCGAGCACGGTGGCCTGAGTGAACTCGGTGCCTCCGTGCACGACGCGATGTCCGACCGCCGTCAGCCGAATCGTGTCGAGAGCGGGTCCCGCGTCGCGGAAGGCGGCGAGCACTGCGGCGAGAGCATGCTCGTGGTCGGCGAAGGTGTCCGTGATCTCGTACGGGTCCGTGCCCGGCCGCTTATGCGTCAGCGTCCCCGTTCCCCCGCCGCCGATGCGGTCGACGAGTCCGGTCGCGAGGCGGGTGCCCGAGTCCCGGCTCTCCGCGGCGCTCGGATCGAGTTCGAGAAGCTGGTACTTGATCGACGAGGAACCGACGTTCAGGACGAGCACGACCTGCTTCATGCAGCCATTCTGCTGCACGGCCCGGCCGCGGGCGGCAAGGCTACTTGTCTGACTTATAGCGCTCGGGCAGATGCCAGTTCCTCGGCGGATGCGGCATGCCGCTCACGAGCTTCTTGATCCGGTCCTCGAGATTGATGCGCGAGGCTCGACGCACGGACTTCGCGTACTTCTTCGACCCCTCCGAATAGAAGCGGTTGGACCACGGCGAGCCGGGCCTGGCCAGCCGCAGCGCGGCGAAGATGCCGAGCGGCAGCAGCAACACGCCCGCCGGGCCGAGGAACAGCCGACCCTTGAACAGCGCGATGACCACGAAGCCGAGGGTCAGGAACAGGTACGCGAAGTAGAACCACAGGCTTTCGCCCTCCGTCCGTGCGATCGGATTCGACACGACCATGCCGAGCGTGCCGAGCCCGGACACCAGCACCACGGCGTCGACCGACTTGCGCCCCTGCTCCTCCCAGTAGACGTCCGTGAGGTGCAGCCAGAGCGCGAACTCGTCCAGCGTCAGCGCGGCTCCCGCGGCGAAGATGCACGCCAGCACCGTGCGTGCCACGCCGTGCGGTGCGACGACGAACTGCACCGGGCCGGTGACCAGCATGAGCACGATGCCGGGCACGAGGTGGTGCACATGAACCGAGCCCACCTTGACGTTCCCGAACGGCCCGACGCCGGATCGGATCATCCGCACGACCAGCCGGGTCAGCGCGAAGGCGCCCACGAAGCTGCACAGCATCGCGAACTGCACGGTTCGGCTGGCGCTGTTCTCGGCGTGCACCGTCACGTCGACCGAGGTCGAAGCCACGCCGGCCACCACGTCGTGCAGTGAGTGATGGCCCGGAATCCCGGCCTGGACCGACCCGAAGACGATCTCGTGTGGTGTCACCCCCCTAGTTTGCCTCTCATACCCGCCCAGACCGTCCCGGAACGGCCGTGTCGAGGTGCGCGCACGTCCTCCGCGAAACTAAGGTGCTGATCATGCGTCACCAGTTCCCGCTCGGGCGTGCCGTCCTGGCGTCCGGGCCGCTCGACTGGTCGATCGTCTCCGGGCTCACTCCTCTCCTGCTGACGCTGCTGGGGCTGGCCGCGCTGCTCGCCCTGGTCTACGGGCGCGAACCGCGCTGGTGGCAGCGGTGGGTCCCGGCGATCATCCTCGCCACCATCCTCCTCTCGGTCGGCATCGCCCTGTTCGTCGACCGCGTCTGGCAGCCGTTCCCGGACACCCTGCCCACGGAAGTGGTCGTCTGGATCGGCGTCATCCTCGGCGCGGTCGCCCTCGGCCTCGTGCGACTGTTCCGGCGCGGGGGCTGGCGGCCCAAGCTGCTCGCCGGGGTCGCGTTGCTCGTCGCGTTGATCTTCGGGCTCAACCAGATCAACCGTGTCTACGACCAGTTCCCGACCCTGCGCGACGCGCTGCGGTCCCTGACGACGCAGGCGACACCGCTGAAGGACGTGACGGGTATCAAGCCGCTCGTCGTCGCACCGGCGGGCACCTATCTCTCCGAGGCCTGGCACGCTCCGGCCGACATGCCGTCAGGCGGCACGCTCACCTCCGCCTCGATCCCGGCCACCCGCTCGGGCTTCCACGCGCGCGACGCGTGGATCTACCTGCCGCCCGCCTACCAGGCGACGCCGCGTCCGCGGCTGCCCGTCCTGGTGCTGCTCGCCGGGCAGCCGGGCTCGCCGAGCGACTGGGTGGACGGCGGCGACATCGTGAGCATGATGAACACCTTCGCCGCCCGACATCACGGGCTCGCTCCGGTGGTGGTCATGGCGGACGCCACCGGCTCCGAGTTCGGCAATCCGATGTGCATGGACTCGCGGCTCGGCAAGGCGCAGACCTACCTCAGCGTCGATGTGCCGACCTGGGTCAAGGCCACCTTCCAAGTGGACGCCGCCGCCTCGCAGTGGGCGGTCGCCGGCCTCTCCTACGGCGGAACCTGCGCGCTGCAATTGGCGGTCAACGCGCCGAGTGTCTTCCATGAATTCATCTCCATCTCCGGTCAGGACCAGCCGACGCTCGGCACCGTTCAGGAGAGCGTCGACAAGGCTTTCGGCGGCAGTAAGGCCGCTTTTCTCGCCGTTGACCCTCTTACGATCATGAAGACGAAGAAGTTCCCGGAATCGCACGGTCTGGTCGTCGCGGGCTCGGATGACGGCACATATCGCCCACAGCAGCGGAAGGTCTACGCTGCCTGTAAGGCCGCGGACATGCACGTCGCGTACGAGGAACTGCCCGGCGGCCACGGCTGGCAGGTGTGGCGGCCCGGACTGGAACGCAACCTCGACTGGCTCGCGCAGCAGATGATGCTCGCGCCCTAACCCATCAGCTTTCGACTCAACCGGACCATCTGCGCGGCGTTCGTATGCGGCAGGTACGCGCGGCCGATCGCGTTCCCGATCGCGGGCAACGCGGCCGGATCCGGATAGCACATGTACAACGGGAAATACTGCGGCTGGAATTTGGACTTGAACGCCAGTAGCGATCGGAAGCCGTAGACCGGCTCCAGCGCCTTGCCGGCCACGTCGAGGACACGTTGCAGCGGCACGGGCTGCGCGCCACGGTCTATGCGGGCCAGCGGCGCCCCTGACAGGCTGAGGAAGCGCGCTCCCTCCTCCTGGAAGCCGAGAGCCGCGGACGCGATCAGGAACTCCATCACGCCGCGGAAGCCGTCTCCTGACCGGCGCATGAAGTCGAGCGTCCATCCGACCGGCTCGCCGTCCTGATACACGGGAAGCCAACTGGTCACGCCGTGCAGCCGCTCCTCCTCGTCGAGCGCCAGAAGGCAGCGCACGCGCGGATCCCGCAGTTCATTGAGTCCGCCGAGTGTGAAGCCCATCTCCGGCAGGCCCTTGTCCGCGACCCATTCTTCAGACAATTCCCTGATGTGCTGCTGCACGCTCAGCGGCGCGGTCGGGTACGTGAACCACTGCGCGGTGATTCCGACCTTGCCCGCCTTGTTCAGGGCCGTGCGCACGTCCTGCCACTTCTTGCCGCTGAACTTCAGTTCGGGCAGGTCGAGAACGGTGTCCTCGGCGACCTGAACCGCGCTCCAGCCGAGCTTGTCGGTGGCCGTGCGCGTCTCATCCGTGACGCTGTAGAAGCACGGGTTCCAGCCCTGGCTGTCGCAGTACCGCGTGAACTGCTCGACGGCCGCCGCGCGCGACTCGGCCTTACCGTAGGGATCGCCGGTGGTCAGCGCGATCCCGCCGATCACGCGATAGGCGACGGCGGCCGTCCCGTCCGGGCTGATCCAGTACTCGTTCCCGGGCCAGGTGGTCATATAAGACAGCGGCGATCCGCCGAAGCTCGTCAGCAGCCGGTCGGCCTTGTCCTTCTCGCCGGCGCCGCGGATCGCCGTGCGGCGGAACGTCAGCAGCAGGCCGCCGAGCGCGATCACCCAGAACACCGGGCCGACGGCGATGTACAGCGCCTTGGCCATACCGCCCTCGGGGATCAGCGCGGCGGTGTTCTCGTTGACCAGGGTCAGCCACGTCGGCGAGAAAAGTCGTTTCGGATAGTCCGCGAGCAGTGCGCTGACGGTCGCGTCCGGGTCCCACTGGACGCGGACCTGATAGGCGAAGTTCACGTAGAGCGCGCCGACGGCAATGAACGCGAGGACGAGCGTGCCGAGCAGCTTGAGGCCGGTCCAGCGCGGTGCGCGGATGGCGAAGTGGCGGCGCGTGAGCAGCAGGACGATGACCACACCGACCGGAATGCACATGATCAGACCGGTGTAGATCATGATCGCGGTCGGCACGCCCGCCTGGTCCGGCTGGCCCTCGGTCATGTCGACGAGCATCTGCGCGTACCGCACGGTCACCGTGCCGAGCACGATCTCGCAGGCGATCGCGGCCCACCAGGCCATCCGTCGCCCGCGCCAGAGGCCGTAGGCGATGACGCCGAGCAGCAGGACGGGCACGAACAGCACGAGGATCGCGGGGGTTCCGGCCAGGACGTGTTCGGCTTCACTGGCCCGGCAGGCGACGGGATCGTAGTAGGCCGAGGTCTTGGTGCAGTAGTCGTGGATGTCGTCCTGGGTCGGCGCCTCGTCGATGAACAGGTTGACGAGAATCGCCATTGGCCCGTACGGGTTATTCGTGATCCACGCGATGAGCGGACCGAGCGCCGAGGTGAGCGCGAAGACCGCGACGAGCACGCGCGTCTCCGCGTGCGAGCTGGCCAGCCGAAGCCGGCGCGAGCCGCGCTGCAGCAGCGCGAGCCCGATTCCGAGACCGATGAGCGCGGCGAACGTGCGGGAGATGTCGATCACGCCGCCGTCATAGAACAGGAACAGCAGCGTACTGATGATCAGCAGCAGCCGGGTTCGGCGGCGCCAAAGTGTCGTCATCCGCGCGCTGACCGCCAGGCCGAGGCCGACGACGCCGACGGAGGCGCCGACCGTCGTGTTGTAGTCCGCGCCGACCGTGCTCTGCAGCCAGAGGTCTCCGGCAGTGGACCCCGCCTCGATCGCACCCAGTCCGAGCGCCGCGCCGCCGATCTGACACAACGCCAGCAATCCGACCGTGCGCCACGTGCCGAGCCGCCGCTCCGCCGGTACGACGAATACGAGGATCAGCAATGTATTCGCTAGATAGGCCCAAACGTTCTGACACCAGAAGGAGTACGTGACGAGCGTCCACACGCGACCTGACGTGAACGCGGTGGTATCAAGGCCGACGTGGCTCAGCAGTTGATCGCTCGGGCCGTAGGCGACGCTGTGGGTCGCGAGCGCGATGATCCAGAGTGCGGCGACGAGTACGAGCGTGAACGGCGCCTCGCGGACGACCTTGGCGAGCGCGACGCCGGTGCGGACCCAGCGGCGCGTCAGCCCCTCGGGGACGTAGCGCTTGGGCCAGGCGGCCTTGTCCGCTATGTCGCCGGATCTCTCGCCGTCGGTCTCCGCAGTCGTCATACAGCGGACCTCAGTTCGCGCTCGTCTCACTCAAATGGGCATACACGATCGTATTGTCCTTGTAGCTTGCTTTGGCGTAGTCGAAGTCCCCACCGCAGGTGATCAGGCGAAGCGCGGCGTACGGCACGCTGCCGTACACGCGACTGGTGGGGAACTCGTTCTTCGGCGCCTGCTGCACGGAATCGACCGTGAAAGTCACCACGATGTGGTCCGAACGGGTGATCTCGATGTGCTCGCCCGGCTGAATCCTGCCGAGGTTGTAGAACGCGCCGCGAAAGCCGCGCGTCTCCCGCGAGTCCACGTGCGCGTCGATGATCGACGGCCCCGCCTCACCCGGCGCCGGGCTCCGGTCGTACCACGCGGCCCGCTGCGCCTGGTCCAGCGGCGGCACCCCCACGCTGCCGTCCGCCTGCAGCCCGATCTTCATGAGGTCCGCGTGGATGTCCACGTCCGGAATGTCGATGCGCAGCGGCGGCGACGCCCCGAGCGGCGCCGCGAACACCGACCCCGCCGCCGGCACCGGCGGCAGATACGCGGCAGCCGCAGGGCTCGGCGGCCCCTCAGGCGCCTGCTGCGAATGCACGATCTTCAGCGCCCCGACCCCCACCACCCCGAGCGCAACCCACCCGAGCATCCTGCTGACCGCGGATCTCACAGCACCGCCCTACCCGCGTGGCAGTATGACTATATAAAGCTGCCGGTCATCCGGGTGAACGGTGAACGCGCCGGAACCCGCCGAGGCCCCGAACGGCCCAAGTGGGACGCACTAGAGCAGGCCGTTGAACATCAGCGGCGGAGCGGCCGGGGTGGTCGCCCGCTGATAGAGGGCGAGCAGCGGAGGGCGCAGGGCGGCGGCGTAGGAGATGTCGTCGCGGTAGCCGCCGAGCTCGTAGCCGCCGATGACGCCGGCCAGCGTGCCGATGCCGGTGCGCGGATCCACGGCAGTGAGCAGCGGGCCGCCGCTGGTGCCGGTGGGGAAGTTGCCGCAGTCGAAGCGCAGCTGGGTCGCCGACTGACGACCGATCGCGGCGCGGCAACCGACCGGTCGGTCGGCGTTATAAGGGTAGCCGAGCAGCACGCCGAGGGTGCCGATCGAGACCGGGCCGCCGAGGTGCTCGGCGCCGGTGACCTGCTCCAGCGGCACGGCGGACTGCGGGCGGGTGACGTTCAGGAAGGCCAGGTCGTAGTCCGGGTCGTGGTTGGCGACCCACTGCGGCGCCACGGTGATCCGCGTCGGGTACCAGGCTCCGTACGGCGCGCGACCCGACCGGTATCCGGGCACGTAGGCGACCGAGAGCGGCCCTCCGATGCCGAGCGCGACACCGGCCACGCAATGCGCGGCGGTCGCGATCAGATCGCCGGCGGGCGAGTCGACGGCGACGGCGGAGCACAGCTGCACTCCCGGTGTGCCGTCAGCGTTCTGCCAGACCAGTGCTCCGACCTGCGGCGCGCCGGGGAATTCGCGTCCGGTCGCGGGTTGGGTCGGGTCGTGGCCGGTGAGCACGGAGGGCGGCGACGGAGCCGCCGCGCGCTGCTGCTCGTCCGGGCCCACGGGAAGGCCGGCGATGGTGGCGAGCGCGGTACTCAGGGCCGTGATCGGGGCGAAGAGCTTGGCACACAGCAGCGGCAGCAAGTTCACGCCGAACTGACTACCCGTCACCCTCATCCGTAGGCTCCGCCGTGCGTGTGGTCTCCACGTCCCGCGCGCGGGCCCAGCGCCAGAGGATCTCCAGCACGACCGCCGCCACGGCCGCGACCGCGAAGGAGAGCACCGTCTGCTGCCACGCGCCGAATTGGAGCTGGAAGATCCGGCGGCCGACGGGCAGCACGGTGACCAGCACGAACAGTCCGGCCATCGTGCCGACCAGCGCCGCCTTCCACCACACCAGCGGACGCGCGATCAGCAGCAGCACCGCGAGGCTCGCCGTGAACAGCGTGATCATCGCCGAGGTCTGTTCCGTGGGCAGCGTCGCTCCGGGTGCCAGCCGCGCGAGGTAGTAGGACACGAACGAGGCCGCGCCGTTGATCAATCCGGCCGGAACCGCGAAGGTGAGCACGCGCCTGACGAAGCCGGGGCGGGCTCGCGCGAGGTTCGGAGCGAGGGCGAGGAAGAAGGACGGGGCGCCGATCGTGAGCGTGCCGACGAGCGTGGAGTGGCGCGGCAGGAACGGATAGGGCAGCCGGCCGATCCCGGTCAGCACGACGAGCAGGAACGATTCGAAGGACTTCACCAGGAACAGGTTCGAGACGCGTTCGATGTTCCCGACGACCCGCCTGCCCTCCGCGACGACGGAGGGCAGCGTGGCGAAGCGCTCGTCGAGCAGCACGATCTGCGCGACGGCGCGGGCCGCGCCGGAGCCGGAGCCCATCGCGATGCCGATGTCCGCGTTCTTCAGCGCCAGCACGTCGTTCACGCCGTCGCCGGTCATCGCGACGGTGTGCCCACGGCTCTGCAGGGCGACGACCATCTGCTGCTTCTGACGCGGCGTCACCCGCCCGAACACCGAGTTGGACTCGAGCTGATCCTCGAAATCGTCGGGCAGGTCGCGTGCGTCGACCGGGTGTTCGGCGCCGGCGAGCCCGAGCGTCTGGGCCACGGCGCCGACCGAGACCGCGTTGTCGCCGGAGATCACCTTGAGGTTCACGCTCTGCCGTTCGAAGTACGCGAGCGTCGGCGCGGCGTCATCGCGGATGCGCTGCTCCAGGATGACGAGGGCGAACGGTCGCGGATCCATCTCCGCGGTCGCGTTCGCGGCAGTGCTCTCCGCCGAAAGCTCCTTGGGAGAGTTCGCCAGGAGCAGCACGCGCAGGCCGCCGGCCCCGACCTGCTCGGCGCGGTCCGCCGCGGGGGTATCCGCGCCGAGGATGTCCGGCGCACCGATCAGCCACGTGCCACGCTCGTCCGCGAACGTCGCGCCGCTCCACTTCCGCGCCGAGGAGAAGGCCGCGACGGTCTGCGCGGTCCAGCCCGGCTCGGGCGCGGGACAGGCCTCGATGATCGCCGCCATCGTCGCGTTCGGCCGCTCCTCCAACGCGCCGAGCGCCCCGAGGACCTCGCGTACCCGAGCCTGCGTCGCCTCCGGGTCGAGCGTCTCGATTCCGGCGAGCCGCATTCCGCCCTCGGTCAGCGTGCCGGTCTTGTCGAGGCAGACCGTGTCCACGCGGGCCAGGCCTTCGATCGCGGGTAGCTCCTGCACGAGGCAGTTGCGACGCCCGAGCCGCACGACTCCGACCGCGAAGGCCACCGACGTGAGCAGCACGAGTCCCTCGGGCACCATCGGCACGATTCCGGCGACCGTGCGGCTGATCCCGTTCCGGATGCCGCCCGCGATGGACGTCTGCACGATGATCTGCAGAATCCCCGCGGGCACGAGCAGATAGGTCAGAAACTTGATGATCTGGGCGACGCCGTCGCGCAGCTCGGAGCGCACGAGCGTGAATTCCTGCGCCTCGGCGGCGAGCTTCGCGGCGTGCGACGCGGCGCCGACCCGTTCCGCTCGCATCAGGCCCTGCCCGGCCACGACGAAGGAGCCGGACAGCACCTCGTGGCCCGCGTCCTTGCGCACGGGATCGGCCTCGCCGGTGAGCAGCGACTCGTCCACCTCGAGCACCGTGGACTCGAGGACGGTGCCGTCGACGGGGATCTTCTCGCCGGGGGCCAGCAGGATGACGTCGTCCACGACGAGACCACTCGAAGGGACCTGTTCCTCCGCGCCGTCGCGGCGGACCCGGGGCCGGGCCTCGCCGACGATGGCGAGCGAGTCGAGCGTGCGCTTGGCCCGCCACTCCTGCACGATGCCGATCAGGGCGTTGAAGATGATCACGAAGCCGAACAGCGCGTCCTGGATCGGCCCGACGATCAGCATGATCACGAAGAGCGAGCCGATCAGCCCGTTGAACCAGGTGAAGACGTTCGCCCGGACGATGGCGCCGAGCGAGCGGCTGGAGCGCGCCGGAAGGTGGTTCGTCCGCCCGGACGCGACGCGTTCGGCGACCTGAGCCCGGGTCAGGCCCGCCTCGAGGACCGTCACCGCGCACCGTCCGAAGCCCGGCGGCGGGAGAGCACCCAGCCGAGGCCCAGGACGGCCGCGATCACCGGGATCGCTCCCACGGTCCACGCGCCGATGGTGCCGCCGTCCACGCCCATGTCCGCGACGACGGCGACCAGGAACGCGATCGTCAGCAGGTTGACCCACGGCCAGCCCTTGAGCCGGAAACCCGGCCTGACCAGCCGCTCGGCACCCTCGGCCACGCGGGTGCGGCGGACGAACAGCAGATGGCAGAGCATGATCATGATCCAGGTGGTGACCACGCCGAGCGCGGCGAAGTTGACCACGATGTCGAAGGCCTGGCCCGGCAGCCAGGCGTTGAGCCCGACGCCGAGCGTGGCGAAGGCGCAGGTGAAAAGGATACCGCCGTACGGAACGTGGCGCGCGTTCATCAGGCCGGTGAAGCGCGGCGCGGATCCGGTCGCGGCCATCGAGCGCAGCACCCGGCCCGTGCTGTAGAAGCCCGAGTTGAGGCTGGACATCGCGGCGGTGAGCACGACGAGGTTCATGACTCCGCCGACGCCGGGCACGCCGATCTTCGACAGGACCGTGACGAACGGGCTCTGCGAGGACGAGTACTTGTTCCAGGGCAGCAGCAGCGCCAACAGCAGCACGCTGCACACGTAGAACAGGCCGATCCGCCAGGTGACGGAGCGTACGGCGCGCGGGACGATCTTGGCCGGCTCCTTCGTCTCGCCCGCGGTGATGCCGACCATCTCGACTCCCGCGTACGCGAAGACGACGCTCTGCAGCACGGAGAAGACCGGGAGCACGCCGAGCGCGAAGAAGCCGCCGTTGCTGCGGATCAGGCCGAAGCCGGGCCGGGTGCCGTCGACTTGATGCCCCGTGCCGAGTAACCAGATGCCGATAAACAGGAAAGACATGATTGCCGCGACCTTGATGAGTGCGAACCAGAACTCGATTTCGCCGAACAGCCGCACTGATACAAGGTTGATCGCCAGCACCACGACCAGCGCGCACAGCGCCAGCAGCCATTGCGGTACGGAGTGGAACGCGCCCCAGTAGTGCATGTAGAGCGCGACGGCCGTACTGTCCGCCATCCCGGTCGTGGACCAGTTGAGCACGTACATCCAGCCTGCGATATAAGCACCAGGCTCTCCCATGAACTCGCGCGCGTAGCTGACGAAGGACCCCGAGGACGGCCGGTGCAGCGTCAGTTCGCCGAGCGCGCGCACGACCAAATACGCGAAGACGCCCGCGATCGCGTACGACAACGCCAGCGCGGGCCCGGCGACCAGCAGTTTCCCGCCCGCGCCGAGCAGCAGTCCGGTGCCGATGGCCCCGCCGATCGCGATCATGCCGACGTGCCGCGGTGCCAGGCTCTTGGCATAGCCCTCGTCCCCGGCGTCGACGACGACCTGCGGTTTCCGGGTCAGGGTCGGGGTGGAGAACTCCGGATGATCATCGGCCATGGTTCCCGAGCCTAGGCGGCACGGCGGCCGCGGGCGAGGCGCCATGCCGGGGATGCCTCCGAACGGGATTGCATCCGCAATGTGCATACTCACGTGCATGGTTCAATTGCACGGATTGCCCGGCTACCGCTCCGATACTGCCGGTAAGTACGAGCTCTTGTATCTTTCTCCGCGTCTCCGGTACGGTACTGCCCGTTATCAGTGACCGGGTGGCTACAGCCGGAAACCATCCTCGCGCCCACCCACCAACCGCGCGAGGGGCCGCTGACACAGTTCGGAGCAGAAGTGAGCTCGTCGCCGACGTTCGACTGGGACCCCGCGGGCCCCGACAGGGTGCTCGCCGTGGCCCGCGGGGACGTCGCGGCGCTGCGCGTCGGCGCCGCCCGCGAGGCGCTGGCCGGCACCCGGACGCAGCCGAACTTCGACGCCCGCGCCTTCCGCTCCCTGGTGCTCGCCGCGGCCGCCGCGTCCAGCAACGTCGTGGAGACCTGGGCGAAGGAGGAGCCGGAGAACCCGGACGCCCTCCTGCTCTACGCGCGCGTCGCGGCGCACCGGGCGCTGACGGCGCGCCGCGACGGGGACCGCGGAACCCTCGAGGCGATCGCCACGAAGGCCTGCGCGGCCGCGCACCGGGCGTGGCCGGCGGACCCGACCCCGTTCGTCGTCGAGCTGACGCTGCTTCGGCTGCGCCTGGTGCGCGGCGGCGCCCCCGCGCGTCCGCCGGGCGCGGCCGAGGACCCGGCATGGGCACTGTGGCGGGAGGCCGAGGCGCGTCACGCGGGCAACCGCGAGGCGGGCCAGCGGCTGCTGGCGCTGTGCTATCCACGGCACGGCGGTACCGGCGAACTGGCGTCCGACACGGCCGCCTACCTCGCCTCCGTCGGCCCTCCGTACGGCGTCAACCAACTCCTGCCGCTCGTCGCGGACCTGGAGCAGGAACACGGTTCAGGACCCGTCGAACCGGATCCGCAACGCGTCGCGAAGATCCACCAACTGCTCGGCCACCTCACCGCGCAGGGCCCGGTCGAACCGCAGGCCGAGCAGCGACGGCGCACGCTGTTGGAGATGCTCGACCTCGAGCTGCGCGGCGAGCAGGCCATCGACCCGGTGGCCGAGGAGCTGAGCCGGGTCTGGTTCGACTCGGGCACGTACGACGGGCCGCCGGCCTCGGCGACCGTCTCCGACTTCAGCGTGCTGGCCGAGGCGCTGCACCGGGGCGGGCGCTTCGGCCCCGCCTGGCGGGTGCTCCAGCACATCCAGCCCTACGCGAGCCCCTTCCCGTGGTCCAGGCACGGACCGCCGGAGAAGGCGCTCAAGCGCGTCTACCGAGACTGCCGACGCGGCTGAGCCCCCGCGCCGTACCCACCTCTCCCGAAGGACTTCCCCGATGACCACCACCGACGTCGCAGCGCAGGTCGCTGCGGACGAGCTGACCCTCAACGAACTCGGATACCAGCGGGAACTGGCCCGCGGCTTCAAAACCTTCGACAACTTCGCGATCTCGGCCACGATCATCAACGTGCTCGCCGGCGTGTTCTCCGCGTTCGGCTTCGGCATGCTGGCCGGCGGACCGCGCGTGCTGATATTCGGCTGGATCGCCGTCTCCGTGCTCGTGCTCGCGGTCGGCGCGGCGATGGCCGAGATCGCCTCCGCGTACCCCACCTCCGGCGCGCTGTACTACGCCTCGGCGCGGCTGGCGAAGCGGAACAAGGCCGCGTGGTCCTGGTACACCGGCTGGCTCAACTTCGCCGGGCAGATCGGCGGCACCGCGGCCACCGACTTCGCCGCCGCGACCTTCCTGCAGGCCTGGATCAGCATGCAGTGGCCGAGCTACACGGCGACGCTGCACAAGACGGTCCTGATCGCCGCGGGCCTGCTCGTACTGCACGGGCTGCTCAACACCTTCGCCGTGCGGACGGTCGGCACGATCAACCGGATCTCGGTGTGGTGGCTGCTCGGCGGCGTCATGATCATCGCCGCGACGCTCGCCTTCGCGCCCTCGCACCACCAGCCGCTCAACTACGCCGGAGCCTTCGTCAACAACACCGGCTTCCGCAACGGCCTGTACGGCGGACTGCTCGGCCTACTCGTGACCTCGTGGACGTACACCGGTTTTGACGGCTCCTTCCACATGAGCGAGGAGACCCAGGGTGCCGCGACGAGCGCGCCGAAGGGGATCACGCAGTCCATCCGCTTCTCTGCCATATTCGGCCTCGTACTCGTGCTGGCGCTCGTCTACGCGAGCCAGAACTGGAAGACCGAGTCCTCGGCGAGCGTGCCCCCGGCCCAGATCCTGGTGGACGCGGTCGGCCTGACCGGCGCTAAGCTGCTGCTGCTGTTCCCGGTGGTCGCGCTGCTGTTCTGCGGCCTGGCGAACATGACCTCGAACTCGCGGCAGATCTGGGCGTTCAGCCGGGACGGCGCGATCCCCGGCAGCGGCCTGTGGCACCGGCTGTCCCCGCGCACCCGCACCCCCGTCGCCGCGGTGTGGCTGGCCGCGGGCTGCGCGGTGGTGCTGACGATCCCCGGCTGGTGGAACAACACCGCGTTCACCGCGATCGTCTCGGTGAACGTCGTCGGCCTGTTCACCGCGTACGGCATCCCGATCCTGCTCCGGCTGCGGCTCGGCGACGAGTTCCAGGCCGGGCCGTGGAACCTCGGAGCCAAGGGCCGGCCGATCGCGCTGCTCGCGGTGGTCTGGATCCTGCTCAGCAACATCCTGTTCATGCTGCCGCAGTCCAGCCCGATCACCGCGCACGACTTCAACTACGCGCCGATCGCGCTCGCCGTCGTGCTCGCCATCGCCACGGTGTGGTGGTTCGTCAGCGCGCGGCGGACCTTCCACGGCCCGCGCAGCACGATCACCCCCGAGCAAGCCGTCATCGACCCCGATCTGATGTGATGTCCGTGAGCGAGCTTGCGAGCGAAACCATGGGACGCAGTGGCATGGCATTGACCCGGCGAAATAGAGAACGACTGAACATGGGCTTCGAAATCGGTCCGGCGCGTCCGGGCGAGTGGGATCAGATCGTGCTGTGGGCGGCGAAGGAGGGTTGGAACCCCGGCCGTTACGACGCCGAGCACTTCCTGATGCAGGACCCGAAGGGCTTCCTGCTCGGCCGGATCGACGGCAAGGTCGTCTCCGCGATCAGCGTGGTCGACTACTCCCCCGACTACGCGTTCCTCGGCTTCTACCTCGTCCGCCCGGATCGGCGCGGGCAGGGCCTCGGCATCGCGACCTGGAAGGCGGGCATGGCGCACGCCGGCTCGCGCACCGTCGGCCTCGACGGCGTGCCCGACCAGCAGGACAACTACCGCACCCAGGGCTTCCAGTCTGCCCATACGACGATCAGGTACCGCGGGAAGCCGAACCTGGAATACAAGGGCGTGGACACCGACGGCGTGGTTCCGATCGAGCCGAAGCACGTCGACCTGCTCGCCGCACTCGACGCGGCCGGCCACCCGGCCGACCGCCACTCCTTCGCCGCGCGCTGGGCCGCGGACCCGCGCCACATCACCCGCGCCCGCTTCCAGGACGGCGAGCTGACCGGCTACGGCGTCCTGCGCCCCGCGAACGAGGGCTGGCGCATCGGCCCCCTGCTCGCCCTCACCCCGAGCGACGCCGCCGCGGTCCTCGCCGCGCTGCTGCGCGAGGCGGGCGACACGACGGTCTCGATCGACATCCCCGAGCCGCACCACGTGGCCCGCACCCTCGCCGACCTGCATGGCCTGGCCCCCGCCTCCCGCACGGCCCGCATGTACACCGGCCCGATCAGGTCCCTGCAACAGTCGCTGGTGTACGGGGTGATGTCGCTGGAACTGGGGTAGCCGCGAAGCTCAGGCGGAACGAGTCCAAGCGCCGTTGAGAGCCCGGATCTCAACGGCGCTGCTCTCCCTGGCGATGAACGGGATCTCCAACGCGTAGCGCATCCGCTCGCGCGGAATCCGGCGGTGGACCTCACACACATCCGCAAGGATCGCGCCATATAGCGAGGCCCCGTCCATGCAGAAGATGTCGATCAGCACAAGACGTCCGTCAGCGGCCCGGCGAATGTGGGACGCGTTGAAGTCGAACCCGTCCCACCAGGGTGTGGTCTCGCGGTGCTCCGCATCGATCTTCCCGGCCGCCCGACGCACGTCTTCGAACTCCGCATCACCCACGCCACCCTCAGCGCCGCGCCACTGCTCCGCGATCTGCTCGGCGAGAGCCCGCTCCACCGGCGCGACGTACTCGAGGAAGGCCACCGACCCACCGCCTTCGAGATCGGCGGCCTTCACGACCTTCGGCAGCCATGGATTGCCGGCGCACTCGCGACACAGTTCCACGAACGCCGCGTACGCGGGATCGAACGGGCAGACCCTCGCGACGAGCGATCCGTCCGGCGACCGCAGGCCGATCGCCCAATCCCCTGCCCCGGACACCAACCACCCGGCGCCGATCAACTCGGCCAGGACCTGTCGATGCGACAGCGTCTCCCAGGGTAAGCCGGGAGCGCGCGTTTCCACTTCAGACACTGCCGCACCATACCGGCACTTCGCGGACCAGAACCCGAGGCGGGTCCTAGTCCGGCTGGATGTCGCCGTCGCCGCCGGCGGCCTCGAGCATGTGGTCCTCGTCGGTGCCGCTTTCCAGGGCACGGATTCCCGCGACCTTCGCGGCCTCGGTGAGGCCGTGCAGGTACTGGGCGACGGCGGCGACGGCGACGGCGCCTTGGCCTACTGCCGAGCCGATGCGCTTGACGGATCCGGCGCGGACGTCGCCGGCGGCGAAGATGCCGGGGATGGAGGTCTCGGCGAGGTAGGGCGAGCGCGATGCCTGCCACGGCTCGGGAAGCAGTTCGGGGCGGCGGCTGACCTCGTTGTCGGTGAGGATGAAGCCGAGTTCGTCCACGGCGACGACGCCCTGGACCCACTCGGAGGACGGGACCGAGCCGAACATGATGTACAGGCCGGTCGCGGGGATGACCTCGGTCTCGCCGGTCGCGCTCTCCAGCAGGACGACCTTCTCGAGCCGGCCGTAGCCGCGGACCTCGCCGATCTCCGTGTCCACGCGGACCCTGATGTTCTCGCGCTGCATGACCTGGTCGGCCAGCGTCTCCGACATGCCGCCCGCGCCCATCTCGTCCTCGCGGACGACGAGGATGACGGAGCGGGCGTGCTCGGCGAACAGGAGCGCCGCGTGGCCGGCGGGGTTGCCGGAGCCGACGATGACGACGTCCTCGCCCGCGGCCTGCCGGGCCTCGGTCTCGGAACTGCCGTAGTAGACCCCCGCGTTGTGCAGTTCCTCGACGCCGGGCGCGTCCAGCCGGCGCCAGGTCATGCCGGTCGCGATCAGCACGCTGCGACCGGCGACGGAGTTGCCGTTGTCGAGCGTGACCAGGTGCGAGCCGTCGCCGGGGACGAGGCCGGTGGCCACCTTCGCGGAGCACCACTCGACGCCGAGCCGCCGCGCCTGGGCGAGCGCCCGGTGCGCGAAGTCGGCGCCGCTCAGGCCCGCGGGGAAGCCGAGGTGGTTCTCCACCTTCGTGCTCACGCTCGCCTGGCCGCCGGGGCAGTCGTCCTCGATCACCACGACGCTGAGGCCTTCGCAGGCCCCGTATACGGCCGCCGCCAGGCCCGCGGGTCCGCCGCCGACGACGATCAGGTCGTAGGACTGGCGGGTCGCCTCCTGGGTCAGGCCCAGCGCGCCGGCGAGTTCGGCGATGGACGGGTCGTACAGGGTCCGGCCGTCCTCGAGCAGCACCACCGTCGGCGCCGGGTTCGGCAGGTTGAGGTCGCGGGCCAGTGCCTGCGCCTCGGGATCCTCGCCCAGGTCCATCCAGGTGAACGGGACGAGGCTGCGGGTCAGATAGTCCTTGACGGTGTAGCTGGCCGCGGCGAAGCGGTGGCCGAGCACGGTCACGCCCATCTCGGCGGCCGAGTGCTCGCCGAACCACTCGCCGAGCAGGTCGTCCACGATCGGCAGGATGCGCACCTCGATCGGGTGCGCGGGAAGCACCGCGTAGCGGTCGGTCTGGGCGAGGCTGATCGCCTGCAGCGCGGCGTCGGCCTGGTCCATCGTGGTCAGCAGCAGCCGCTTGGTCGCCGGGGACGAGCGGCGGATGTGCCGGAACAGCTCCACGCCGGTGCCGTCCGCGAGCCGGTGCGCGCACACCGCGAGGGCCACCGCGCGGCCCTCGATGTGCAGGTGGGCGAGCACCTCGGAGGCCTCGCGCAGCCCGCCCGCGCCGTACACGCGGCAGGCCTGGCCGAGGTGGCGGCGCAGGCCCTCCACCGTCTCGTCCCGCTCGATCGGGTCGGAGTCGACCACCAGAATGGAGGACTGGGGACCGGTGCCTGCCGTCATCGCACTGCCTCTCTCTTCGCGGGTCCGGACAGTTCCAATCTAAGGAAAGGTACGGATATCCGCGCGGTGATCGGTCCGTCCGGGGACGGCGTGTCCCCGGACGGCTGGTCCGTCAGCGCGCGTGCACGCTGACGAAGTCCCGGTCGGAGGGCGAGAAGTAGCGGTCGCCGGGCTGCGCGAAGTCCCACATCTTCGAGGCCGTCGGGTTCTTCGGGCTCTGCAGGCCGTTGTACGTCATGAACGACGTCCAACTCGGATTGATGTCGAGCTCCATGCCGTAGACCGCGCCGGCCGCCTTGAGCAGCTTCGCCAGCGTGTACACGGACAACTCGGTGCCGCCGACGTACACGATGTCGCCCTTGGCGGTCATCCCCACGCCCGAACGGGCGATGTAGTACCAGCCGTTGATCGTGTACCCCCAATCGGCCCCGGAACCGTCGTACTGGCCGACCATGACGTTGCCGTTGTCCACCAGCATGTTGAGGTTCTCGCGCACGGCGGCCACGTCCGGGGTCATCGACAGGTCGCGGCCCCACTCGCCGATCTTGATCGAGCCGTCCTTGTAGAAGACCTCGGCGGCCTTGCCGTCCGTGAGCGGGACGGCGGTGCGTCCGTCCTCGTAGAAGCCGCCCATCGCGTCGTCCGGGTTCACCTTGAAGCCGCCGTTCCAGGTGGCGACGAGGCGGGCGCGGGCGTCCGGGGTGATCGAGTCGGGCTCCTCCCAGCTGCCGCCGGGCTGGTCGTAGCCGGGGTTCAGGGTGAAGGACAGGGCGTGCTGGTTGAGCCAGGCGACGTACGCCAGATTGGAGGTGTGGTCGGCGTCCGGACGCAGCGCCGCGGTCTCGATCACCGGGTTGCCGAGCGGGCCGAGGACGGCCGGGGAGAACACGCCCTCGCCGGGGATGCTCCCGGCTGCGAGCGGGGCGATGTTCTGCGGCGCGTCGGCGGGCGCGAGCTTGAGGTTCTCCCGTACGCCGTCCGTGGTCTGCTGCTTCTTGGACTTGAGCTGCGCGAGCTGACCGGAGTTCAGTTTTCCGCCGGTCGGCGGCGCGGTGTACGTCTCGTTCTCCAGCCAGGTCACGATCATGCTCATGTGATGATCACGCGCCCATTCGGCCACCCGGGCGTTGAGCGGGTCGGTTCCCGGCGCCGTCAGATACGGCGTAAGAGTGACGCCGACGTAGCCGACGATCAGCACGAAGACGGCGAGCACGCTCCGGAACACGTATTTGCGCCGCCGTCTGCGCCGGGCCTTCTTCGGATTCTGCGGAGCGGCGGCCTCGGGCCCGCCTTCGGTGAGTTCGGGTTCGGCGACGGACGCTTCGGGTTCAGGTACCGGGTTCATCAGTTCAGATCCTCGCGCGGGGGTGCGGGGCGCGACCGGCGCCCCCTGGGCCATCCTAACGGGAATGACCGGAAATTAAGCGCTATATGCATATGAATAGCTACTCAATGGACAACTTGCGCCGAACCGGTGAGGTTCGCGGGGCTGACGGAGCGTCAGACGTCCTCCGAGCGGACGTACGCGCAGAGTGCTGAAGAGCCCCGCCGCGGACGTACGGAGGATGATGCGAATGCCCCGGAAGACCCACGTGTACCTCGCCGCGGCGGTCACGGCGGCCGCGCTGCTGGCAGCCGGCTGCGGCGGCGGGGCGCCGAGCGGCGCCGCGGGGAACGCGCCGGCCGGCAATGCGCAGGTCAAGGTCGCGCCGGAGCAGGCTGACCCGACCGTGCCGCGGAGCCCGAAGCCCTCCCCCACCGCCAGCCCCGGTGCCGGCGCCACGATCGACCCGGGCACGCTCCCGCAGACGCACGACCTGCCCACCGGCCAGGACGCGCGGTTCCAGGCCGGCGCCCAGGCGCTCTGGCAGGCGATCGTGCAGGACAAACCCGAGCTCGCGCAGTCGTTCTTCTTCCCGCTCTCCGCCTACCGGCAGGTCAAGGCGATCTGGGACCCGGACGCGGACTATCAGAGCCGGTTGATCGCCTGGTACGACCTCGACATCCGTGCCGCGCACGATCACCTCGGCGGCACGTCCGACGCCCGCTTAGTCGGCATGGACGTGCCCGAGTCGAACGCCGAGTGGATCGAGCCGGGCGTCGAGTACAACAAGGATTCGTACTACCGCGTGTACGGGACGCGGCTGAACTACGAGGTCAACGGGCACACCGCGTCGATCGGCGTCTTCTCGCTGATCTCCTGGCGCGGCGAGTGGTACGTCGTGCACCTCGGCCCGAGCACCCGCGCGGCGATGGAGGGCATCGTCTACGACCCCTGGAACTGAGCGGCCCAGTCGCGGAAGGACGCGGCGTAGTCCTCGGCGCTCGGCACGCTCCGGCGCGGCTCGCTCATCAGCCAGCCGAGCGCGGCGGAGCCGAGGCCCGACATCCGGGAGACCTCGTCCAGGAACTCGTCGAGATCCTCCGGCCACGGGAAATAAGGGTGCGCGATCACCAGCGAGATGCAGCCGTGCGCCGCGGTGATCGCGCGCAGTGCGATGTGCTGCGGGTCGCCGCGCAGCACGCCCGCCTCCACGCATGGTCGGACCGCCTCGGCCATGTAGTCCAGGCACGCCGTCGCGGCCCGCTGCTCCGGCCGCCGCTCGCCCTGCCGCGGCGGGCCCATCATCAGCAGCCGGTAATGCACCGGATGGTCGATGCCGAACCGCATGAACGCGACGGCGCCGTGCCGCAGCCCCTGCAGGGGATCGTCCGCGGCCTCGATCGCGTCGCGCACGACGGTTCCGAGCGACTCCCACACCCGCATGCAGACGGCTGCGATCAGCGCGCTCTTGTCGGCGAAGTGCCGGTAGACGGCCGGGGTGCTGACGCCGGTGCGCGCGGCCACGGCCCGCAGCGTCAGCGCCGACTCGTCGCCCGCCTCGGCGAGCAGCTCCTCGGCGGCGCGCAGGATCTCAGCGTGCAGCAACGGACCCTCGCCCGGCCGCGCGCGGGGCCGCGCCCGCACAATCTGCTCAGCGCTCATGGCGCAATGTTGACACGCGTGAGATTGACGTTGTCAACTTAACGTCGTCAACCTCGCTCGGCCGCATTCGGAGGACCGCCGTGACCACCCAGCCCGAATCCGCGCAGTCGGCGACGCTCGACGGCCTGCGTCTGTTCGAGCTCTACCGCGACGGCAAGCTCGAGCCGACGGGCATCGCGGGGCTGCTGGACATCCGCTGCCCCGAGGTCGAGGACGGCCGGATCGTGTTCACCTGCGAGACCCGGCCCGACTTCGCCAACCCGCTCGGCCTGCTGCACGGCGGGATCGCGGCCACGCTGCTCGACTCGGCCATGGCCTGCGCCGTGCACACGACGCTGCCCGCCAGCCAGATCTACACCTCGCTGGACATCTCAGTGCGCTACATCAGGCCGGGTTCGATCGACGGCGGCGAGCTGCGCGCCGAGGGCCGCGTCGTGCACCGCGGCCGGAAGGTCCGCACCGCTGAGGCGACGCTGACCGACGGGGCGGGCCGGCTGATCGCGACCGCGACCTCCTCGCTCATCGTGCTGCCGGCGGGCCAGCCCGCGCAGCCGCAGACCTGACCCACCCGGCCTGACCCATCCGCGATCCGTCAGTTCACGGCCTGTCAGCGGACGGTCCGTGAACTCCCGGTCCGTCAGCCCACGATCGGTCAGTCCCCGAGTCGCCAATCCTCGATCGGTCAGCCCGCGAGTCCTCAGCCACGGTCCGTCAGCCGACGATCCGTACATCCGCGACTCGCCAATCCCCGACCAGTCAGCCCGCCAGTCCTCAGCCTACGGCCCGTCAGCCCACGATCCGTGACTCCCCGACCAGTCAGCCCGCTCGCATTCAGCCCTCAGTGCGACAGCCCGCGATTCGTGAGTCCGCTACTCGCCAATCCTCGATCGGTCAGCCCGCCAGTCCTCAGCGCACAGCCCGTCAGCCCGCGAGACCTCAGCCCTCGGTGCGTCAGCCCTCGGTTCGTCAGTCCAGGTCCGGTCCCTGGCTCCTGAGGTCCTCGACGCGCGTCATCGCCTCGCGCAGTTCGCCGAGCCAGCCGTCGGCGTGCTCGCCGACCAGTCGCACCGCCCAGGCCAGCGCCTCCGAGCGGGACCGCGCGACGCCCGCGGCGACGAGCGTGTCCAGCACGATCCGCTCGGGCTGCCGCAGCCGGGTCATCACCGGCACCGAGAGGACGGTGAACAATTCGGTCGTCTCACCGAGCCGTGCGCCCCAGGCGACCTTCCGCTCGAAGCGGTGCTCGGCCTGCCGGGCGATCTCGATCCGCTCCTCCCGCGTCTGCTCGCGGAAGCGGCTGATCCGGCCCGCGTGCGCGGCGGCCAGCGCGGCGGCGTCGGCGAATTCCTCCTCCAGGCCCGGCAGGGTGCCGAGCACGAGGATCTCCTCGCGGTCCACGGTCACCGCGGGTGCCGCGGTGAACCAGTCGTCGGGCAGCCGCCCGGCGAACCAGGCCTTGGCCTCCTCGGCGGACAACGGCTCGGGATTCTGCTGCGCCGTACCCCAGCGCCCGCGACCGCCCATTCCCTTGATCATCTTCCCGCTCCCCACTCGATTACATGATTACATCGCTACTCATCTTACGTCGTAATAGCCGTCCGAGCCAGACCACGAGCAGGCAGACCGCGACGATCGCGAGCGCGATGAAGCAACACTCGACGGCCACGTGCGCGTAGCCGCGGCCGCGCGGATCGAGGAACGGATACGGGTACCAGTTCACGAAGTGCCCGCGGACCAGCGAATACGTGACGTACGCGACAGGGAACAGCAGCCAGTACCGCAAGATCGAATAACGCTGTCGCTCGCGCGGCGGCACGGCGAGCCAGTCGACGAACACGGCGATCGGCATGACCAGGTGCACGACGTCGTCGATCCACTGCGCGAGTTGTCCGGCCGCCTCCTGGTCCGGCCGCAGCACGACCGCGTAGATGATGCCGGTGACGGTCATGTAGCAGGTCACCGCGCCGCGCACGCCGTCCGGCATGCCGCGCCGGCCGAGCAGCAGCGCGATCCCGCCGACGGCGAACGTCACCGTCGCCGAGATGTTGCTCAGGATCGTGAAGTAGCTGAAGAAGTTGATCGTGCCGACGCCGTCCGGTGGGGTCGAGGCCCGGTTGCAGGCGAAGCCGAGCGTGTACCCGGCGAGCGCGGCGAAGCCGAGTCTGAGCACTGCGACGGCCAAGGACCGGATGCGTGAAGGCAACATGGCCCGATCATTCCGCCATTGGGCTGATCCGCCGCGCTTGACGGGCCGCGACTCACTCGTTCGGCCTCCGGCGATCGGGACGTGTAGCTTCGGCTTGTCGATGATCGAGGGAAGGGGGACTCACGATGAAGCTGAACACTCGGGAGTGGGGCTCGGGCGGACGGATCGCGCTGCTCGCGCACGGCATCATGTCCGACTCGCGCACGTGGCGCCGCGTCGGACCGGCACTGGCCGAGCGCGGCTGTCGCGTGGTGGGCGTGGACCTGCGCGGACACGGTGCATCGGGTCGGGGGGACGAGTACTCGAACGAGGCGTACGGGGCGGACATCGTGGAGACGCTCGAAGGCCTCGGCGGCGTCGATGTCGCGATCGGCCACTCGCTCGGCGCTCGCGCCGTGCTGTTCGCGGTCGAGGCCGGTTGGCGGCCGTCCAAGGCCGTGTACGTGGACCCGGCCTGGCGGATCGCACGCCCCGGGGCGGGCTCCAGCCCGAAAGACCCGTTCGTCGAGTTCGCCGATCACGCGACGCGGGAGCAGATCGCCGAGCTGTGTCCGCGCTGGGAGCCGGAGGACGTCGAGATCGAACTCGCGACCCTCGCTCTCTGGGACAGGCAAACCGCCCTGCAACTGCCGAAGCACAATGCGGCGGCGCTCGAGTCAGGCCGGGCCGGAGACGGGACGGGACTGCCGGTGGACGCGAAGGTGCCGTCCCTCATCATGCTCGCCGACAACAGTCAGATGCTAAGCGCGCAGGATGCTGAGACGCTGCGCGGACGCGGTTTCGAACTGCGTACCGTGCCGGGCGCCGGGCACAGCGTGCACCGCGACGACTTCGAGGGCTTCATGGCAGCCCTGGACGGGTGGATCTAAAGGCTGGAACCAACGGCCGGATCTAGCCGCAGGACCTGGGCTGGCGTCCGATCAGGACGGTCGTCTCGAAGTCGTCTGATTCACGCACGTCCGGTTCCAGGCCCACGGCCTGGAACGCGGCGACGGCGGCATCCTTCTGGCGGTCGCTGATCTCGATCAGCAGTCGGCCGTCGGGGCGGAGCCAGTGTGGCGCGGCGTGCGCGACGCGGCGGAGCAAGTCGAGGCCGTCCGGGCCGCCGTCCAGCGCGGCCAAGGGCTCGTACTCGCGGGCTTCGGACGGTAGCAGCGGAATCTCCGAGCTCGGCACGTACGGGACGTTCGCCGTCAGAATGCTGACCTGCCCGGCCAGCTTCGACGGCAGCGGCGCGTCGAGATCGCCCCGGTAGACGAACGCGTTGCCCGCCTCGATGGCCGTCGCAAGGTTCTTCCGCGCACACCGGACGGCCACCTCGTCCACGTCCACGGCATGAAGTTCGATATCGCCGTCTCCACGTCGACGCATCTCGTCGAGCAGCGCGGCGCCGATCGGTCCCGCGCCACAGCACAGGTCCACGACGACCTCGCCCGCCGCGAGGAATCCCGACGCGAGGTGCGCCAGAAATCCCGTCCGCCACCTGGGCACGAAGACCCCCGGCTCGACGACCAGGCGCAACCGGCTGAATTCCGCCCAGCCGACGACAAGCTCCAGCGGCTCGCCCGCGACCCGACTGGCAACCATCGAGTCGAGCGCGGCACGCTCCCCCGCCGCCTCGCACAGCAGCTTGGCCTCGTCCTCCGCGAACACACATCCGGCCGCCCGCAGCGTGCCGACGACGCCCTCCCACTCAGCGTCGTCCAGTTCAAGTGGCATGGGCATACGGTACCTTCAGCGTTCATGAGTCCCGACGCCGCGGCCCAGCGGCCGCAGCCGCCTATACCCCCGGCTCCGATACCCGTCTGGCCGCGCTACGCGCTACCGACGTTCGCGGGGGTCGCCGCGCTGAACCTCGTGTTCGAGGCGGCCGGACCGCGGCTCTGCTTCGACCTGACGAAGCCGCTGCTGATGCCGCTGCTCGCGATGGCGCTCCTAGCGAAGGCTCGCGCCGTGCCGCCCCTGCTGCTGGTGGCGCTGCTCGGTTCGACGCTCGGCGACACGATGCTGCTCTTCAACGGCACATGGTTCCTCGTCGGCATGGCGGGCTTCGCCGCGACGCACGTCTGCTACATCACCCTCTTCCGACGCGGCGGAGCGCAACGCAACCACCGGCGGTTCATGCTGGCCGCCCTGTTCTACGGAACGCTCTGGACAGTCCTGATCAACAACCTCTGGTCCGGCCTCGCCTCCAACATGCGCATACCGGTCGCCGGCTACAGCCTCCTCCTGGTGTTCATGGCGATACACGCCTTCGCGGCCGGGCGACGCACCGGCCAAGGCGGTGCGCTGTTCCTGCTCTCCGACACGATGATCGCGGGCGGCCTCGCGCACTGGCATATGCCGCGCGGCACGGGATTCGCCATCATGGCGACCTACCTCCTCGGCCAGTACCTCCTCGCGACCGGCCTGATGGACTTCAGCGCACGGCGTCACCTCCTCCGATCAGCTCCTTGAGCACCGCCGCCTCGACTTCCGCGGCGATGCCGTGCCCGTCGATCCGGCCCTGCTCGTCCTCCAAACCGTCGACATCGCGCAGCCAGGCCCACGTGTCGCGCACGGTCTCGGCGATCGGGCGGCAACTCTGGCCCGCCTCCGCGGCCCGCTCCGAGTGCACATCCCAGACGGCCGCGGCCTCGCGGTTCACGGCAGCCCAGGCGGGAAGGCCGCTCCACTCGGGGATCTTGTGGGTCTGCAGGATCTCGTCCTCGGCCCAGACCAGGCGGGCGCCGGAGCCCGTCTCGCGGACGCAGGCCTCGAGCATGTCGGACATGGTCTCCGTGCCCGGACCGACCGTCGGGAACGCGCCGTAGTGGCCGTACTCGATGCAGTGCAGGCCGAACAGCGCGATGTCGCGCGCGTCGATCGGGCCGATGCGGCGGTTCGGGTCGCCGGGGGCGAGCACCTCGCCGCCGCGGGCGATCCGCTTGAGCCACCAGGTCAGCCGGCCCGAGGTCTCGTGCGGGCCGAGGATGAGGCCCGCGTCGATGCAGATCGTGCGGTCGGGGAAGTACTCGAGGACCGCGCGCTCGCAGCCCGCCTTGAGCGGACCGTATTCGCCCTCTGTCTCCTCCGGCCCGCACTCCTGCTTCGGCGACCCGTCGCGCACCGGCCGCTCGCCCCAGTCGGCGTACGCGTTGAGGCTCGAGATGAACAGGTAGGCCCGCGCCCTGTCCCGAAGCGCCCGCGCGGACGCGCCGACCACCTTCGGTTTGAAGCCGCAGGTATCCACGACCGCGTCCCACACCGGGCCGCCGTCCGCCGGCGCGGGCGCGCTCGCGATGAGCCGCTCGATATCCTCGGGCTTCTCGCGATCACCGCGCACGACCTGGACGCCATTCAGGTCGACGCTCTGCCTGCCGCGGTTGAACACGGTCACCTGATGGCCCGCGGCCAGGGCCTCGGCGGCGAACGCCCGCCCGAGGAACCTGCCGCCGCCGATGATGAGAATTCGCATATGCCGATCCTGCGCCGACGCCTTCTACCGGGCAAGCGCATCCACCGGTATTCGCCGAGAGCAGAGAGACATATGACTATGTGATTGAACTCGGGGTGGTTGAACCCGGGCGGAACCTAGACGCGGCAACTGATTTCCATGCCGTCCTCTACCGGAAACAGGACGCTCTGATACCCGTTCGCCGGTTCGCGCACGTACTCCAGATACGGCCGCACGCTCTCGAACCCGGCGTCGTCGGCCATGACGAGCGAGCCTGGCGCGAGGTGCGGTTCGAGCAGCCGGAGAACCGGCAGATACAGGTCTTTCCAGCCGTCGAGGAGTACGAATTCCACGCCGCCTGCCACGTGCGCGGGCAGCGTTTCCAGCGCGTCGCCTTCGAGCACTGTGACGACGTCGTCGAGGCCTGTCTCGACGAACGTCCGGCGCGCCGCGGCGGCCTTGCTCGCGGACAGCTCCGTGGTCACGACGCGGCCGACGCCGTTGTCGCGCACGGCCGCGGCCAGATGCAGTGTGGAGATGCCGAAGGACATGCCGAATTCGACCACTGTCTTGGGCCGCACGGCCCGGATCAGCGAATAGAGCAGCCTGCCGCCGTCGACCGAGACCGGCATGTAGATCTCCGCGGCGGCGTCGGCGCGCTGCTGCGCGGTCCCCGACGCGAAGTCCACCGCCGGCCGACCGGCGAAGGCTCGACGCCAGGTCTCGTCGTCCTGAGCGGCCTCGGCGAACATGCGCTCGAGGGCCGCGGAGACCCGCGGATCATGCAGAGTACTGGTTTGAATTGACGCCATGGCGCTAGATTAGACGCACCGTCTCGTCTTGTCTAGGGAAATGAAAGTAGAGTACGCCGCGTGGAGCAGTCACAGGAGACGCCGCGCGGCCGCCAGCACCACGGCAACCGGCACGGACGCAGCGAAGACGCGCGGCAGGCGGTGCTGCAGGCGGCCGACGACCTGCTCGTCGCGAAGGGATTCGCGGGCGTCACGATCGAGGGCATCGCGGCGGCGGCCGGCGTGGCCAAGCAGACCGTCTACCGCTGGTGGAGCTCGAAGACGGACGTGCTGCTCGACGCCTTCCTCGAGGACGCCGCCGAGGAACTGACGCCTGTCGACACCGGCGACCTGGAACGCGATCTGCGCGCCCACCTGCGTCACCTGGCGCGCTTCCTCACCAAGGCCGACGCGGGTGCGGTCTTCAAGGCCTTGATCGGCCATGCGCAGCACGACCCGACGTTCGCCGCCACCCTGCGCGCGCATTACCTCGACGAGCAGCGCCGCCGCGACCGGCTTCCCCTCGAACGGGCCGTCGAGCGCGGCGAACTACCCGCGGGATTCGACACGGCCGCCGCCGTGGACCAGCTCGTCGGGCCGATCTACCACCGCGTTCTGGTCACCGGCGACTCGGTGAACAATGCGTTCGTGGACGGCATCGTCGAAGCCTTCGTGCGCCGGTACCGTCAGGACCCTGCGTAACGCCAGCCGCTCCACCGGCCGACCGCGATCTCCACGACCGGACCGTCCATGGCGACGTCCGCATATTGCGGGTAGCGGGCTCGGAGCAGGTCACGCGGCGCCGCGACGTCGCCCGCGAGGACCCGCGCGCGACCGTCGGCGCGCACCCACCACAGCCGCTCCCAGTCCTCGTCGTACTCGTCGACCAGCAGGCTGACCTGCGGGTTCTCCTCGATATTGCGCAGTCTCCTGAGACGCGCGGAGGTCTTCGGCTTGGCATCTACGGCGAAGTAGACGCGATCGTCCGCGACGGCGAACGTGACGGGCACCAGATGCGGCGCGCGGTCGGCGCCGGCCGTGGCCAGCCGCGCGACCCGCGCGCCCCCGAACGCGGCCCGGCACTCGTCCTCGGTAAGCGCATGGTCCATGGAGCTCAGACTAGGGTGGGAGCGTGCAGGATGCGCTGTGGGACTCCGAGCCGGAGGGCGGCGGCCCGACCGCGCCGCAGCGCCCGCCGGCCCGCGAGCCGCACCGTTACCGGCGCCGCGGCCTGGACCGTTGCCCGAAGTGCGATCAGCCGGTCGAGGTCTTCCCGATCGCCCTGGCCGAGGGGTACGACGCGGTGGTGCCGGGCGAGTATCCGAGCGCGCGGGTTCCGGAGGACGCGGCCAGGCACCTCGTGCGCGGGCAGCTCTGGGCCGGCCGGGACTCGGGCGGCTGGAGCCGGATCCACCACCGCGCGGTCTGCCCGGACGAGGCGATGCCGGAGGATCCGGAACTGCTGCGGATGTGGCGCATGCTGCGGGTTCGAAAGCGGGCCCGCTCGGAGGGATGACCGAAGGACCACGCGGCGGCCGTCGGGGTCATCGTCCGACGGCCGCCGCGTGGCGACTCACGCGCTCGCACGAACCGTATCCAGCCCGTTCCTCCTTCCGCCGCCCCGGTCCTCAAGAAGCTCTCGGAGACAGTGATGCGCCGTTTCGGGCCAACTGATTCGCAGGACAGCCGAATCTCACCGATACGAGCGAGTGGTCGGCTGACCGACTCTCCGGAACCCGCGCGCGGCACGCTCTCCAACGCGACCGTGTGGCTGCTCGCGATCGCCATCGGGTCCACCGCCGCGAACCTCTACTACGCGCAGCCGCTGCTCGCGTACATCCGAGACGACCTGCGCCTGAGCTCGGCCGGCGCGGGCCTGACCGTGACCGTCACGCAGTTCGGGTACGCCCTCGGCCTCATCCTCGCCGTGCCGCTCGGCGACTTGTTCGAACGCCGCCGCCTGGTGACGATCATGTGCTGCCTGGAGGCGGCCACGCTCGCGTTCTGCGCCACGTCCACGGCCGGCACGGAGTTCTACGTCGCGAGCGCGCTGATGGGCGTGTTCGCGGCCACGGCGCAGATCCTGGTCGCGTTCTCGGCCCACCTCGCGGCGCCCGAGCAGCGCGGCCGGGTCGTCGGCACGGTGATGAGCGGGCTGCTGCTCGGCATCCTCGCCGCCCGGACCGTCGCCGGATACCTGGCGCAGCTCGGCGGCTGGCGCTCGGTCTACTGGTTCGCGGCGGGGCTGATGCTGCTGCTCGCGCTCACGCTGCGGTTCCGGCTGCCGCAGGGACCGCCGGTCACGGACCTTCGTTACAGTGCCCTGCTTCGCTCGGTGTTCTCGCTGATGCGCGAGGAGCCGATGCTGCGGATCCGCTCGCTCTACGGCGCGCTCGCGTTCGCCGGGTTCAGCGCGCTGTGGGCGCCGCTCGGGCTGATGCTCGCCGGGCCGCCGCACCACCTGTCCACCGGCCTGATCGGCCTGTTCGGCCTCGTGGGCATGGCCGGCGCGCTCGCCGCACCGATCGCCGGACGCAGCGCCGACCGTGGCGGCTCCGGTCGCACGACGATCCTCGCCGCGGTGCTGCTCACGCTGTCCTGGCTGCCGACGGCCTTCGGCCACACGTCGATTCCGCTGCTGGTGCCGGGTATCGTCGTGTTCGACCTCGCCTGCCAGTCGATGCACATCACCAACCAGTCCGAGATCTACCGGCTACGCCCGGACGCTCGCAGTAGGCTGACATCCGCCTACATGACCTGCTACTTCACCGGCGGCGTGATCGGCTCGGCACTCGCCAGCGTGCTCTACGCGGCGGACGGCTGGACCGGCGTGTGCGTGCTGGGAGCCGCGTTAGGCGCGTGCACCGTCCTGCTCTGGCTCTGGCAGACGTTGCGGGCGGGGCCTAGATCGGCTTCGTGAAGCCGCAGGCGTACCACAGCCTCCTGCGATACTCGGCGGCGGTCATCGCCTTGCCGACGGGTATCCCGGCCGGGAGCTTGCGGCTGTTGAAGTACACGCAGTCGCAGATGCGGCAGTAGAGCGCGCGGGCGTGCGTCTTGTGCACGAGGGGCTCGGCGCCGCGCATCCGGTTGCGGTTGAGCCGCGTCTGCCAGACACCCAGTATCGCGAAGGTGACCGCGAAGACGACGAAGAGCGCGGCGGCCTGGTACCAGCCGGTCGAGGGGGCGAGCAGCCAGGCGACGACACCGAGGGCGGCGCAGCCGGCGGCGCACAGCCAGAGCCCGGACCAGGCGGCGCGGCCGGGCAGCCGGATGTCGAGCCGTCGGGCCCCGATCGACAGCGCAGTGTCACCGGCCAGTGACACTACGCTTACGACCCCGTTCGCGCACGCGCAACTCGGGCAGTGCTGCGGCGTCGTGGCCTCCGGGGCCGACTGATCCATGGCGTCCGTTATAGCAAGATTCACCCCGCGCCGGTATGACAATCGTCCAAAAGTCGCCTAAAGAAATGCAGAGAATGCGGTTCAGCGCGGCTGTGAACGGCGCTCCGACCCGGCAGCACCCCGGGTCGGAGCGTGCGGCGCGCGGCCGGACGCCGTCGGATCCGGTCAGACCCGGGACAGGATCTCGGCCGCGGTCAGCTCGAGGTGTTCGAGGTCTGACAGGTCGAGCACCTGGAGGTAGGCGCGCTCGGTGCCGATCGCGGCGAAGCGCTCGAGCTTCGCCACGACCTCGGCCGGGGTGCCCGCGAGGCCGTTGGCGCGCAGCTCGTCGACCTCGCGGCCGATCGCGGCGGCGCGCTTGGCGAGCTCCGCCTCGTCCCGGCCGACGCAGAGCACCTGCGCGATCGAGTGGGTCAGCGTCTTCGGGTCGCGGTCGATCTTCCGGCAGGCCTCGTCGACGCCGTCGAAGCGCGCGCGGGTCTCGTCCACGTTGATGAACCCGGCGTTGAAGTCCGACGCGTAGCGCGCGGCCAGCCGCGGGGTGCGCTTGAGGCCGCCGCCGCCGATGATCACCGGGATCTGCGGCTGAGCGGGCTTCGGCAGCGCGGGGCTGTCGGCAAGCCGGTACTGCTCGCCGGTGAAGCTGAACGTCTCGCCCACCGGCGTGCCCCACAGGCCGGTGACGATCGCCAGCTGCTCCTCGAGCAGCGCGTGCTTGTTCTCCGGGAACGGGATGCCGTACGCGGTGTGCTCCTCGTCGAACCAGCCGGCGCCGAGGCCCAGCTCCACGCGGCCGCCGGACATGGCGTCGACCTGCGCGACGGAGATCGCGAGCGGCCCGGGCAGCCGGAAGGTCACCGGGGACACGAGCGTGCCGAGCCGGAGCCTCGTGGTCTCCCTGGCGAGGCCGGCCAGGGTGATCCACGCGTCGGTCGGCCCGGGCATACCGTCGACCGAGCCCATCTTCAGATAGTGGTCCGAGCGGAAGAAGCCGTCGAAGCCGAGTCGCTCCGCGGCCTTCGCCACCGTCAGCTGCGTTTCGTAGCTCGCGCCCTGCTGGGGTTCGGTGAAGATTCTCAGTTCCATGGCCACCATCCTTTCATCGCCCGAGTCTTGCGCGAGGGCAGGCGGTGCCCGACACTCTTCTGAACGCGAGTTCATATTCGTCTTCGCCGAGGAGAGCACAACCCATGGTGCTTCCCCAGTTCCCCGCCGGCTTCCGCTGGGGCGTTTCCACCGCCGCGTACCAGATCGAGGGCGCGGTGCACGAGGACGGGCGGGGGCCGTCGATCTGGGACACCTTCGCGCACACCGAGGGCCGCGTCAAGAACGGCGACACCGGCGACGTGGCCTGCGACCACTACCATCGCTGGCCCGAGGACGTCGCGCTCATGGCGGAGCTCGGCATCGACACGTACCGCTTCTCGATCGCCTGGCCGCGCATCCGGCCGACCGGTTCGGGTCCGGCGAACGTCGCTGGGCTCGACTTCTACGACCGCCTCGTCGACGGGCTCCTGGAACGCGGCATCAGGCCTCTGCCGACCCTCTTCCACTGGGATCTGCCGCAGGCCCTGCAGGACCTCGGCGGCTGGATGAACCGGGAGACCGCGTTCCGCTTCGCCGACTACGCGGCCGTCACCGCGGCCCGGCTCGGCGACCGCGTCAAGAGCTGGATAACGCTCAACGAACCGATCGTGCACCTGAGCTACGGCTACGCGTTCGGGATGCACGCGCCGGGCGAGGCGCTGATGTTCGACGCGCTGCCCGCCGCGCACCATCAGCTGCTGGCGCACGGTCTGACCGTGCCGGTTCTGCGCGCGTACGGCGCCGAGGAGATCCTGATCTCCAACAACTGCACGCCGGTGCGGGCCGCTTCGGAAAGCGCGGAAGACGTTGCCGCGGCCGAGATCTACGACGCCTTCCACAACCGCCTGTTCAACGACCCGATCCTGCTGGGTACGTACCCTGATCTGAGCGCGGTCGGCCTGCCGAACAACCCCGTCCACGTCAAGCCCGGCGATCTCGACATCATCAGCACTCGAATCGACGGCCTCGGCGTCAACTACTACAACCCGACGCTGATCGCGGCCGCGGATGCCGCCGCGACCGGCCTTCCCTTCGACTTCCGCGAGATCGAGGGCGTGGTGACGACCGCGTTCGGCTGGCCGGTGGTTCCCGAGGGCCTGACCGAGCTGCTCGTCGGCCTCAAGGCGCGATACGGCGACGCGTTGCCGCCGATCACGATCACCGAGAACGGCTGCTCGACGGCGGACGAGCCCGGCGTGGACGGCGCGATCCACGACGTGGCCCGCATCGACTATCTCTATGCGCACATCAGTGCCCTGCACGAAGCGATGGCCGCCGGTGTGGACGTGCGCGGCTACCTGACCTGGTCGCTGCTGGACAACTTCGAGTGGGCCGAGGGCTACGACCAGCGCTTCGGCCTGGTACGCACCGACTTCGAAACCCTCAAGCGGACACCCAAGGACTCTTATCACTGGTTCCAGTCGGCCCTCATCGCGCAGAACAAGGACTGAGCCGTTGACCATCGTCGAGCCCGCGCTCGGCGCACCGGGCGTCCGCGTGCGGCGGGGCTGGATCAGCCTCCTGTCGATCGCGAACCTAGGCCTCTACATCGGCTATTTCGGACCGCTGCAGGAACTCCTGCCGAACCAGGTCCAGGACATCGACCCCGCGCACAAGACGACCGCGCTCGGCATCGTCACGGCGGTCGGCGCGCTCGTCGCCGTGCTGGTCGGGCCGTTGGCCGGGGCCGCGTCCGACGCCACGTCCTCCCGCTTCGGCCGACGCAGGCCGTGGATCGCCGGCGGCGCGCTGCTCGGCTGCGCGGGCCTGGCGCTGCTCAGCGGACAGCACGGGCTCGTCGGCGTCACCCTCGGCTGGTGCGTCGCGCAGGCCGGGCTCAACGCGATGCAGGCCGGGCTGAGCGCCGCCGTCCCCGACCAGGTGCCGGTGGGCCAGCGCGGGCTGGTCTCCGGCTGGGTCGGACTCACCCAGTCCCTCGGCGTCGTCGTCGGCGTCGCGCTGGTCGCGGAGATCATCACCGGCCAGGTCTCCGGCTACCTGGCGGTCGGCGTCCTCGTGCTCCTCACCGCGATTCCGATGACGCTGCGGCACTCGGATCCGCGCATCCCCAAGGACCGGCTGCCCAGGTTCGACGCAAGCTCGGCCTTCGCCGTCTTCCGCTTCCCGTTCCGGCAGTACCCCGATTTCGCCTGGGCGTGGGGCACGCGCTTCCTGGTACAGCTCGGCAACGCGCTCGGCACGCTCTACCTGCTCTACTTCCTGCGCGACAAGATCAAGTATTCGGATCCTAATAACGGACTACTGATACTGGTTCTCGCCTACACCGCCACGACGCTGCTCACGGTCGTCGTCGGCGGCGTGCTCTCGGACCGCTCCGGCCGACGCAAGCCCGCGGTCATCTTCTCGGGCTACGCGATGGCCGCCTCGGCCTTGCTGCTGGCGGTATGGGAGACGTGGACCGGCGCGATCGTGTGCGCGGCGCTGCTCGGCCTCGGCTACGGCGTGTACCTCGCCGTGGACCAGGCGCTGATCACCCAGGTGCTGCCGAGGGCCGAGGACCGGGCGAGGGACCTCGGCATCATCAACATCGCCAGCTCCGCGCCGCAAGTGCTCGGTCCCGCGCTCGCCGCGCCGATCGTCACCTATCTCGGAGGATATCCGAGCCTTTACGTGTCGGTCGCGGTGGTCACGATCCTGGGGTCCGTCTTCGTCACGCGGATCCGCGGCGTCGAGTGACTAGACCAGCGGGCTGACGTACTCCGGGTCGATCTGCAGCGCCACGTCCGTCCCCGCGGCACGGTTCGCCCAGGCCAGCGCGTTCTTGGTGTGGAACAGGTGGGCGAGCGAGGTCATCCGGTCGTTGTCGCGCACGGCCCCGTCCACCTCGGCCAGCATCCGGGTGAGCAGCTCGAATCCGCCCGGCTCGAAGGTCGAGAACTCCGGCCGCTGCCCGCGATCCAGGGCCCTGATGTACCGCGAGTCGCCCATCCAGCCGACCAGCGCGTCGCCGATCTCCGCGCGCAGGAAGGCCACGTCCTCGTCGTCCACGACCTTGTTCCCGACGACGCGCACCGAGATCCCGTACTCCGCCGCGTAATCCGTGTACTGCCGGTAGACCGACACGCTCTTGCGCGTCGGCTCGACCACCAGGAACGTGACGTCGAACCGGGTGAACAGCCCCGAAGCGAACGCGTCCGCGCCCGCCGTCATGTCGAGCACGCAGTACTGGCCTGGTCCGTCGACGAGGTGGTTGAGATAGAGCTCCGCGGCGCCGACCTTCGAGTGGTAGCAGGCCACGCCGAGGTCCTGCTCCGCGAACGCCCCGGTCACCATGAGCCGCGCGCCCGCCAGCTCTCCCGCCAGCCGCAGCGTGCACCACTCGTCCAGCGGAGAGTCCTCGGCGAAGCGGACCAGTCGCGAGCCGGATCCGGGCGGCGTCGTCTTCACCATCTCGTCCGCGGAGGCGATCCGCGGGTTCGAGCCGCGCAGGAACTCCTTGATCTCCGGCAGCACCGCACTCATCGGCGTCAGCGCGTCGACCTGCTCCGGGTCCAGGCCCAACGCCGCCCCGAGGTGCTGGTTGATGTCCGCGTCGATGGCCACGACCGGTCGTCCCAGGCGGGCCAGCTCCCGAATCAGCAGCGCGGACAGAGTCGTCTTGCCGCTGCCGCCCTTGCCCACGAACGCGATGCGCACGATGCCGCCCTCAGCTCCCAGACTTTGAAAGTCGTTTTCAATAAGATGGGAGACAGTGTGCCAGACCAACCTGAGGGTCCGTCAAATCCGTGTCGCTCAGCCGGGTGACCCGAGCAGGTGGCACACCCGCGCGATGGCCAACGCGTACCCCTGCACGCCGCACCCGGCGATCACGCCGTCGGCCACGGACGAGACGTATGAGTGGTGGCGGAACGGCTCGCGCTTGTGGATGTTGGAGATGTGCACCTCGACGATCGGCTTGCCGTCGAGGGCGGCCAGCGCATCGTGCAGGGCGACCGAGGTGTGCGAGTAGCCGGCCGGATTGATGATCACACCATCGTGCTTGGTGCGCGCCTCCTGGATCCAGTCGATGAGCACGCCCTCGTGGTTGCTCTGCCGGAAGACCGCGGTGCGGCCGTACTCGGCGGCGGTCTTCACGCACAGGGCCTCGACGTCGGCGAGCGTGTCACGGCCGTAGATCTCCGGCTCGCGGGTGCCGAGCAGGTTGAGGTTGGGGCCGTTGAGGATGAGCAGCGGAAGCTTCGATGCGGTCACAATCATCCATCTTGCCGCACAGCGGAGTCGGCCACCGTGCGCTCGGGGATAGACTCGCGCGCCAACGACGGCCGCCGGCGTACGGCGGCCCCGAGCGGAGGGACCCGATAAACCCATGACCAGCCTCTACGAGCACATTCCACACCCACACGTGCACGCACGCACGGCGGCCGGCCCGGTCAAGGTGGCCGACCAGCACGACACCGGGACCGCGGCGGCCCGCGTCAACACCTGGCTGGCCATCTGGATCACCAAGATCGTCGGCTCGATGTGGTGCGCCTACGCCTTCGGCATCATGGACCTGTTCAGCCTGCCGGCCGCCATCCGCGGCGGCACGGGCACACTGATCGCCTGGATCGCGCAGACCTTCCTGCAACTGGTCCTGCTGTCGATCATCATGGTCGGCCAGAACGTGCAGGCGGGCGCGGCGGACAAGCGCGCCGAGGCCACCTACCACGACGTCAGCGTGCTGCTGCACGAGAACGCCCAACTGCAGGCGCACCTCATCGCCCAGGACCGGCTGCTGACGATGATGGCGCAGAAGCTGGGCCTCGAGCCGGTGCCGGTCATCGACCTGCCGGAGGGGATCGACGCCCGCACCGACGAAGAGTGCGACGAGCCCGAAAACTAAGTGAAAACGGCGCGCCGCGGGGCCGGACGACGGGTTAGGGTCTCACACCATGAGCACCCTCAACCAGATCGCCGAGGACTACGTCGAGCGGGCGGCGGCCCTCAACTCGATCCTCGCCACCTACGCGGGAATCGCCGGGCATGACGACGAACTGCCCGACCTGACCACGGACGGCTTCGACCAGCGCTCCGAACTCGACCGCGCGACCCTCGCCGCCGTCGACGCCCTGACCCCGCAGACCGACGCCGAGCGCGTCGCCCGGCTGGCCATGGTCGAGCGCCTCGGCCTGGCCGTGGAGACGCACGAAGCGGGGGACGACACGTCCGCGCTCAACGTGATCGCCAGCGGATTCCACGAAGTGCGCGGGTCCTTCGACCTGATGGCCACCGAGGGCGAGGAGGCGCAGCGCAACATCGCCCGCCGGATGGCCGCGGTGCCGCGCGCGTACCGGGAGCTCGGGCAGACGCTGCTGGACTCGGCGCGGGCCGGTCGGCGCCCGGCGCGACGGCAGGTCGTCGAAGTGGCCAAGCAGTTCGCGAGCTGGACGAAGCCCGGCGCGGGCGTCTACGCGGGCCTCGTGAGCACCCTCGACGCCTCGGGTGCGCTCAAGGACGAGCTCGACGGGGCCGCGCGGGCCGCCGAGCAGGCCACCGCCGAGGCTGCCGGGTTCCTCACCCGCGAACTGCTCCCGCTGGCCGTGGCCGAGGACGCGGTGGGCCGTGAGCGCTACGCGCGGGCCTCCCGGGATTTCCTGGGCGCCGCGCTGGACCTGGACGAGGCGTACGCCTACGGATGGTCCGAAGTGCACCGGCTCGCCGCCGAGCAGAGGCGCGTGGCCGGGCTCATCAAGCCGGGCGCGTCCGCCGACGAGGCGATGGAGCTGCTCGACAACGACCCGAAGCGGCGCATCGCCGGCCGGGAGAACTTCCGGGAGTGGATGCAGGATCTCGCGGACCGGACCATCGCGGAGATGCACGGCGTGCACTTCGACATCCCCGAGCCCGCCCGGCGCATCGAGGCCCGCCTCGCCCCGACCGGCGACGGCGGCGTGTACTACTCCGGCCCGAGCGAGGACTGGTCGCGCCCCGGCCGGATGTGGTGGTCGGTTCCGGAGGGCATCGACGAGTTCTCCACCTGGCAGGAGGTCACCACCGTCTACCACGAGGGCGTCCCCGGCCACCACCTGCAGATCTCCGCGGCCGTCGCGAATCAGGACTCGCTCAACCGCTGGCAGCGCCTGCTGTGCTGGGTCTCCGGCCACGGCGAGGGCTGGGCGCTCTACTCCGAGCGGCTGATGGAAGAACTCGGATACCTCGAGGACCCGGGCGCACACATGGGCATGCTGGACGGGCAGATGCTGCGCGCGGCCCGCGTGGTCGTCGACCTCGGCGTGCACCTGCGACTGGAGGTGCCGCGCGGCGCGGGCTGGCGCGAAGGCGAGACGTGGAACTCCGAGCTGGCCTGGGAGTTCCTGCGCGCGCACTCCCGCATGGAGGACGCGAACCTGCGCTTCGAGCTCAACCGCTACCTCGGCTGGCCCGGCCAGGCGCCGTCCTACAAGCTCGGCGAGAAGATCTGGCTGGAGGCCCGCGCCGAAGCCAAGGCGCGCAAGGGCGACGCGTTCAGCCTGAAGGAGTTCCACAGCCGGGCGCTCGCGCTCGGCTCGCTCGGGCTCGACCCGCTGCAGGAAGTCCTCAAGACCCTCTGAGTCCAAGACCCTCCGAGTCAGAGTTCGGAGAGCGGGAAGCTCTCCCGCACGTTCCAGCGGCTGCCGTCGTAGATCAGCAGGTCGACGGCAGCCGCCCGCGTACGCAGCGGGAGCCGGGTCCCGAGTTCCCGCGCCACGTCCTCGTACTCGGCTTCGGTCCGGTCGTACACGACGCTCGCATGCGGCGTCGCGTCCGGATACTTGCCCGCGTACGGCGGGCACTGCGGCCAGCGCTCGTACACCGCGGCGGTCATGTCCCGGAACGGCTGCTCCGGCTCCGGCGCCAGGTAGAGCACCGTGGGGAAGCGCGCGGCCTTCGCGAAGGTGACGTCGAAGGCCGCGAAGCCGGCGAACAGCGTCCGCAGTTCGCCGAGAACGCCCTCGTCGATCTCGGAGTCCGGCAAGAACGGCACGAGGATGGTGACGTGAGTCGTGAACCCGTCGTGCGGCCACCAGTCGATCCACGGCTTCAGGTGCGGAGCCACGTCCGGCAGCTGAAGCAGTAGAGCGCTGGTGCCGACGGCCGGCTCGTGGGCTTCGTTGCTCTCCTCGTTCGCCATGTGCGCATTCTTCCCCACGGACGCCGCCTAGTGCGCGACAGCCACCTTCTTCGACGCGTCGCTCAGCCAGCCGTCGCGGCGCGGGCGGACGGCCTTGAAGCTGTCGTAGGCGATCGGCGCCGGGTACGGGTTCGCCGAGGTCGCCGCCGGGGTGTGGTAATAGGTCATGGTGATCGAGGTCTGATCCCCCGGGTGCGCGCCGGGGTCGACGTCGAATACCGCGATGCCCCACGGGAACGTGGTGTTCGGGTCGCGGACCGCGGACCAAGTGGCGTCCTCGGTCTCGTTCGCGGCCACCTTGTAGGCCTCGTACTCGGTGTAGATCTGCGCGATCGGCACGCCGCCCGCGTTCGGGTCCGGGGCGCCGTACACGTCGTCGTGCGACGAGGTGCCGCCACCGCCGAGGACGAGTTGCACGAGGCCCTTCGAGGTGTCCACGACGTTCGTGTCGGTCGAGACGACGGCCGGGCGCAGGTACGTGCCCGAGTCGGTGCCGCGCACGGCGTACGTGCGCTCATAGTCGTGGTCGTGTCCGGCCAGCACCAGGTCCACGCCGTACTGGTAGAACAGGTCCATGAACTGCTGACGAATGCCCAGGTCCCCGCCGGAACCGCCGGCGGACGAGGACATCGCCGGCTGGTGCATGTACGCGATGATCCAGTCGACCGAGTCGTCGCAGCGCGCGCCGGCCAGGGTGCGCTCCAGCCACGCCGTCTGCGCGCCGTTGCTGTAGCCGCGGTTGTAGATGACCTGGCCGGTCGTGGCGTCGTAAGCGCCCGAGTTCTGGTAGACGACCTCGTTGTTGTCCAGCGAGACGAACAGCACTGAGCCGACCTGGAACTTGTACCAGTTGTTCGGGTACTTGGTCTCATTGTCCGGCAGCGTGTACCGGGTCAGGTAGGAGCTGTAGCCGAGGTCGCCGTTGCCGATCTCGATCTCGTGGTTGCCGAGCGCGGGCATCCACGGCCGGCTCGCGGAGGAGACCTGCGTGTTGTTCATGAAGTCGGCCCAGCAGCCGGGCTGGTTCGCCTGGTTGACGTTCGCGTACGACAGGTCGCCGTTCATCAGGTGCACGACGGGCTCGAACTGCTCGACCTGATGCACGGCGGTGACGCCGTTGACTGAGGACTTCGACCAGACCGGGTTGCCGGACCCGAGGTCGCCGAAGCTGGTGAAGCGGAAGGCCCGTCGGCCGACCGGCGCGGTGCGGAACGTGCCCTGCACCGGGGTCGCGCCGTCGTGTGTGACCTCGTAGACGTAGTGGGTGTCCGGACGCAGGCCGCTGATCCGGGCGTGGTGCGTGATCGTCTCGGCGGTTCAGGCCGTCGGTGTACGTGCGGGTCTCGGCCCCGATCGTGCGCCCGAAGCCGCCGGACGGGGTGCCGAGGCGCAGTCGCGGACGGCTGACCGAACCCGCGGTGGCCCAGGAGGCGGTCATCTCGGTGGCGGCGTCCTGCCCGAACTGGAGGTGCAGCTGCTCCGGATTCACGGTGCCGGCGACGGCCGGCTGCAGCCAGATGGTCGGTCCGGCTGCGAGGATGAGTCCGCTGGCCGTGGCCCCGCGCAGCAGCGAACGACGGGATATCGCTTCCACTCGTACGTCTCCTTCGACTGTCCGTCGGCGGGTCCGGCGAACAACCGATGCTTACATTCGCGCACTACCTCGGTGGAACACGGAGGTGGACGGCGGGAGACCGGGAGACGGCTTGCAGAAGTCTGAGATGGAACCGACAGTTTTCAGAGCACGGACGCCAGCCAGCGCTCCACGTTGGCGATGTGCACGGTGGACCACGCGCGGGCCGCCTCGGCGTCGCCGGCCTCGAGCGCCTCGAGGATCGCGGCGTGCTCGGCGAGGGTGCGCTCGAGCGCGGCGGGCTCGGTCAGGCCGCGCCACACGCGGGCGCGCATCGTCGGCGTGGACAGGCCCTCCAGCAGGGAGCACAGGATCCGGTTGCCGGTGGCGAAGGTGATTCGGCGGTGGAACTCCACGTCCGCCGCGATGAGCTTGTCGATGCCGTCCGCGGGCTTGGCCGAGTCCAGCACGACGCGCAGTTCGGCCAGCTGCTCGGGCGTGGCGGTGCGCGCGGCCAGCGCGGCGGCCGCGGGCTCCAGGATCCGGCGCACGGCGAGGAACTCCAGCACCTGGTCGTCGCGGTGGAAGTCCACGATGAAGCTCAGCGCCTCGAGCAGCAGCGGGGATTCGAGACTGGTCACGTACGTCCCGTCGCCCTGCCGCACGTCCAGGATGTTCATCAGCGACAGCGCCTTGACCGCCTCGCGCAGCGAGTTGCGGGACAGGCCGAGGTCCGTGGCGAGATCGGCTTCCTTGGGGAGGCGCTGGCCGGGCTGCAGAGCCCCGGACACGATCATGCCCTTGATCTTCTCGATGGCCTCGTCGGTGACCGCCAAGGTGCCGTGCCTCCTTTGGGACGGAGCGGGGTGCGGCGGCCACAGTATGTCCAAGCGTGGCGGGGTGTCCACTCCGTGAAATCGTCAGGCGGCGCCGCGCAGTTGTCCCTCGCCCAACACGGGGGTGTCGCCGCCCGGCTCCTCGCGCACCACGAGTCGTGCGGCGGCCGTGTCGATCAGATCCACCGCGCCGCCGGGCAGCGCCCGTCCGCCGAGCACATGCGGCGCGAGTTCGATCGCCGCGCCCAGCGCCGAGTCGTCGATCGTGATCCCGTGGAATTCCTGCAATCCCGGGCGCAGCAGTTCGAGCACGTCGAGGGTGTGCGCGGCGCTCGCCTCGCCGACTTCGACGGCGTCGAAGCGCCCGGCCAGCGTCGGGAAGCCCTGCTCGAACCGGTCCCTGCCCTCGGCCGAGGCCGTGACGACGAGCGGCGATTCCGACTCGGCGAGGCTGGCGAGCGCCATGACGATGCGTCCGCCGGACAGGTCGTCCGCGCGCAGCAGCATGTCCAGGTCCTCGACGAGCACGACCGGCGAGGCGCCGCGTCGCACGATGCGGTCGACGCCGGTGCGCAGGGCCGCGAGATCCAGCTCGACGACCTGCGCGCTGCCCAGCGAGGCCGGGCCGCGATTGGCCGTGAGAGTCTGCGTCAGGCCGCGTACGAGTGCTGATTTGCCGCAGCCGCTCGGGCCGACGAGCAGCGCGTTGTTGCGCTCGCGCCGGGCCAGCACCGCGAGCAGCTGTCGCGTCTCGGCGGCCCGCTCCGCCACCGGATCCGTCGAGCGCACCGGCGGACGCGGGGCCGCGATCGGCGAGTACTCGGCGAACTCCCGCGGCCGGGTGCCCGGTCCCCTGGCGAAGCCGCGGCGCTGCAGGAATCCGGGCATCGGGAATCTGGGCTCGAATCCCGTCGGCTCCTCGCGCTCGCGCGCCCGCTCGGCGGAGGCGGAAGCCTGAGCCTGCAGCGGTTCGCGCTCTTCCGGCGGCTGCTGCTCGTACAGCGTGATGACGGTCTGCCGCACCTCGTCGAGGGACTTGCCGAGCTTCGCCAGCACCTGAGCGGCGACGCCCTGGCCCTCGCGGATCAGGCCGAGCAGCAGATGCTCCGTGCCGATGTAGTCCGTGCCGAGTTGCAGCGCCTCGCGCAGCGCGAGTTCGAGCACCTTCTTGGCGCGCGGGGTGAACGGGATGTGCCCGGACGGCGCCCGTTCGCCGGGGCCGATGATCATCATGATCTGCTCGCGCACGGCTTCCAGCGACACGTCGAGCTCCGTCAGCGCCTGCCGCGCCAGTCCCCGGTCCTCGTGCAGCAGGCCGAGCAGCAGGTGCTCGGTCCCGATGTAGTTGTGATTCAGCAGCCGCGCTTCCTCCTGGGCCAGCACGACGACCCGGCGCGCCAAGTCGGTGAACCGCTCGAACATCCGCTTCCGCCCCGTCCTCTCCGCCCTTACCTTCGCGAGGAATCGCACGGTACTGGCAATTCTCACAGTACCTCGCAAATGCGGAAAAGGGGCGGGTCCCGGCGGAATGTCCATCCGCCGGGACCCTGATCCCTTGCCGGGCGCCGCGTGGATCATGTGCGGCCGCTCCCGGTCCCTGGGTCCGTCGAATTGCACACCCCGACACTTTTAAGAACGCGGATCATTCTGATCAGACGTGCGGCCCTTCCATTGGGCCTACCGCGCCGTGAAGAGGCGCGGGCCGGAGTCGAACCGGCAACTCACGTGCTCGTCCGCGTCCGTTCGATTCGGGGATCGACGGCGATGACCGAGTCTCGAGCGAGAGTCTGAGTTTGCGGGGCGACGCCGCCTCTGCCTTGGGCTACCCCGGCAGGTGTGCCGGGGGCAGGACTCGAACCTGCACCGTTACGCCGCTTCGTCAGTCTGATCACTGAGTTTCAGTCTGCGCGCGGTGTGCGCGCCGCCCTCCCGGGGCTCAACCGGGAAGGAGTCTGCGTGGTGGGAATCGTGCTGGTGCGTCAGCCGAAGAGGTAGCCGAACACGGCCTCGCCGACGCGCTGGTCGGCGATCTCGGTGCCGTTGGCCTCCTCACGGGCGAACTTCACGGCCTGCTGCAGCTTCTCCACCCGGTCAAGCAGCTCGTTGACCCGCCGGGCGGGCAGCGCGCCGGAGAACTTCACGGTGGTCCAGTAGCCGATGGTCATGTCCTCGTAGTAGACCTCGACCTGCGCCGGGTGCTTCTCCGTCGCCTCGGCCTTCACGTGGTTACGCGGCACGCGCTTGGTGCGGTAGGTCTGCACCGGCTCGGTCTTCCAGCTGTCCGTGGACAGGTCCTGCACCCAGGACTCGCCGGCATCGAGCACCGGCAGCTTCTTGATGAAGGTGTGCAGGTCGGTCAGCTGCTTCTCCAGGAAGAGCAGGTAGGTCACCGGCACGTCCTTGAGCAGTACGGTGCCGTCGACCGTGATGTCGGCCTTGGCCACGCAGTTGGCCCAGTCCTTCGTCGCCGTGACGTCGAACAGCCGGGTCAGCGTCGCGGAGGTCTTGCGCAGCACCTCCTCGGCTTTCACCTGCACCTTGGTCGACTCCGGCGGCAGCTGCTCGCCCTCGTCGTCCTTCGGCTGGTAGCTGCGCGAGATGCCGGACAGCAGCGCGGGCTTGAGCAGCAGGTGGTGCGCCTCGGTCAGCTCCGAGAAGGACTTGCCCTTGACGCCCTTCTCCACCGCGATGATCTGGTTCAGCTTGGCCGTGGCCATGCCCGCCCCCTCCGCCGCACAGCCTCGTGCCGCGCTTCGTATTCGTTCCCTGTCCCCTTGACGAGCGCCAACGGTATGGTACGGCCGCGGCCGCCGTCAAAGTCTTTCCGCCGCCTTATCAGGGCTCGATGCCTCAGCGCGGCGGTTTCACCCAGCGCCTACAGCCCGAGCGACTTCGCGACGATCGTGCGCATGATCTCCGAGGTGCCGCCGTACAGCCGGGACACGCGCGTGTCGGCGTACAGGCGGGCGATCGGGTACTCGTTGATGTAGCCGTAGCCGCCGTGCAGCTGCAGGCACTTGTCGATGATCCGCCCGGCCGCCTCGGTGGTGAAGATCTTCGCGGCGGCCGCGTCGGCCGGGGTGAGCTTGCCCTGGTCGAACAGTTCGATCGCGCGGTCGGTCAGCGCCTGCGCGGCCTGGTAGTCGGACTCGCAGTCGGCGAGCACGAACTTCGTGTTCTGGAACGAGGCGATCGGCTGGCCGAAGGCCTTGCGCTCCTTGACGTAGTCCACGGCGAAGCGGATCGCCGCACCGGCCTGCGCGGTCGAGCCGACCAAGATGGCCAGCCGCTCCTCGACCAGGTTGTGCGTCAGGTACTTGAAGGCCTGGCCCTCCTCGCCGAGCAGGTCCTCGACCGGCACCTTGACGTCCTGGAAGGCCAGCTCGGCGGTGTCCGAGGTCTTCAGGCCGATCTTGTCCAGCTTCTTGCCGACGCTGTAGCCCGGGGACTTGGTGTCCACGAACAGGATCGTCAGGCCGCCGCGGCGGTTCTCCGGCGTGGCCGGGGAGGTGCGGGCGACGACGAGCACCCGGTCGGCCAGCACGCCGCCGGAGATGAAGGTCTTGGCCCCGTTGAGCACGTAGTGCGTGCCGTCCGCGGAGAGCTTGGCGGTGGTCGCGATGCCGGCCAGGTCGGAGCCGGTGCCCGGCTCGGTCATGGCGAGCGCGCCCATCATCTCGCCGCTGATGAACCCGGGCATCCAGCGCCGCTTCTGCTCCTCGCTCGCGAAGGCCAGCAGGTAGGGGCGCACCAGGTTGACGTGGATGCCCGCGGCGCCGAAGGTCACGCCCGCGCGGGCGGTCTCCTCCATCAGGATGGACTCGAACTTGTACGAGGTCTCCCCCGCGCCGCCGTACTCCTCCGGCACGTTGATGCCGAACACGCCGAGCTCGCCGAGCTTGTTGTAGAAGTCGCGCGGCGGGTGGCCGTCCTTCTCCCACTCGCTGTACTCCGGCGCCACCTCGGACTCGATGAAGTCCCGGATCATGGCGCGGAACGCCTCGTGGTCCTCGTTGTAAATGCTCCGGAGCACCGCCGAACCCCTATCCTGTCTCTCGCCAACTCAACGAACGCTCGTTAAGCTACTCGCCAGTAGTACTGCTTGTCCATCCCCGGAGGAGTCCCCGTGACGGTTCGCCCCGCAGGCCACCAGGCCCTGCTCGCCGCCGCCTCGACGCAGTTCGCCGACCGGGGATTCCACGCGGTCTCCATCCGGGAGATCGCCGCGGCGGCAGGGGTGAGCCTGTCCGCCTTGTACCACTATTACCCGAGCAAGCAGGCGCTGCTCGCGGCCCTGCTGCACGAGGGCATGGACGACTACCAGGCGCGCTGCGCGGAGGCCCTGGCCGAGGCCGGGCACGATCCGGCGCGCCGGCTCGCCGCGGTGGTCGGCGCGACGGTGCGCTACCGGGCCGAGCGCTCGGAGGCGAGCCTGCTGCTGATGAACGAGGCGCGCGCGCTGGAACCCGAGGAGCGGGAACGGTATCGGGCCAGGCAGCGCGAGGCGAGCGCCAGGTTCCGCGGGCCGATCGACGCGGGCGTCGCGGCGGGGATCTTCACCACTCCGTACCCGGACGACGTGCGCCGTTCGATCATCGCGTCCTGCAACGCCGTGGCCCAGTGGTATCGCCCGGACGGCCCAGACTCGTTGGACGATCTGGTGGAGCACAACATCTATTTGGCGTACACCCTTCTGGGCTACGAGCGCCGTACGCCGTCCTCCAGGACCAGGCCGCTCAGCAGTCGTCTTCGAGCAGACGGCTGAGCGTCACCACACCCATCCGGTGCATCGCCGCGTTGGTCTCGCGGTAGTACCAGGCCGCGCCCATCGCCTGCTGGAATGCCCACGCCCGGCCGCGCCGCCATTCGAGCTCGCCGCAGCCGAGCTCCGCGCGCAGCCGCCGCCGGGGGCCGGCGGCCAGCAGATGCCAGGCGCACACCAGATCCAGCGCCGGATCCGCGGGCCCGAAGCCGCCCACGTCCAGCACGCCCGCGAGCCGATCGCCCGCGACGAGCACGTTGCCGGGGATCAGGTCGCCGTGCGTCATCGCGTCAGCGGACTCGCGCGGCAGTTCCCGCAGTTCGGACCACATCCGGCGGAGCCGCGGTACATCCAAGAGGTCCTCGCTCCTCGCGAAGCAGGTCTCCATCCACGCGTCGTGCGGCTTCAGATCCCCGCCGCGGCCGCCGCCGCCGCCGAACGTGCGGCCTCGTGTCTCGACGGCGCGCACGTCGCGGATGAGCTCGGCGAGGTCGCTCGCGAACGCCACCGAGTCGGCCGGGTCGTCCGGAGTCGCGACGCCACCCGGAATCCAGGTCTGCACCGACCACGGGAGCGCATAGTCGCGGCCGGGCTCGCCGACGGCGACCGGCTCGGGCGTGCGGAACCGCGTACGCCCGGCCAGCTCGCGCGCAGCTTCCGCCTCGCGTAGCAAGCTGCGTCGCGTCTCGTCGATGCCGGCGGACTGGAGCGGGAACCGGGCCGCGAGGCCGTCGCCGATCCGGAAGATCGCATTGACAGTGCCCTGCGACGCCACGGCGCGGACGGGAAGTCCGCGCCACTGCGGGAACTGCTCGTCGACCAGCCCGCGCACCGTCTCGGTGGAAACCGTCAGCTGATCGTCATGCATTCGCACGGCACGAGCGTAGCGTCAGACCCGGAAGAACTCGCTGGTGCCGGCGTCCTTGAGGCGGCCGTCGTCGCGGCGGGCGTGCCGCAGCTCCTCGAGGTTCTCCAGGCTGAGCGTGCCGGTCTCCTCGACGAGGGTCTTCTCCTCACCGCTCATCGTCTCGGGCTCGGGCTGCGGGACGACGCGGTTGACCGAGTACGCCAGGGCCGCCGCGACGCCGGGCAGCCAGCCGACCAGCGCGCCGACCAGCGCGATCGTCGCCGCCTGGAGGGCCAGCACGTCGCCGGTCGTGGTGTGCGCGGACACGGCGGCGAACGCGACGCGGGATCCCGCGCCGTGGTCCACGAGGCCCGCGGCGAGCCCGGCGAACGCGCCGGTGAGCGTGGTCACGCTCCACACCCCGACGATCAGCGAGGAATTGGCCCGGCGCAGGGCGAGGCCGCCCGCGAGCGCCCGGGTGCCGATCAGGATCAGCAGCGGCCAGACGAGGTCGAGTACGAATGCCGCGATCCACGGATGCGTGCCGCCGAGCTGCGCGCTGCCCGTGGTCCAGTGGAAGACCTGGAGGGTGCTCGCGAGCAGCGGAGCCGAACTGAATCCGGAGTCCTTCGGCAGAGCACTGATGGTGTGATAGCCCCAGGGCTCGCCGAGGCCCGCCGTGGCGGCGAGCGCGACTCCGGCCGCCGCGAAGGCGATGCCCCAGCGGCGGCGCGGGGAGAGCGTCGACAGGTAGGTGCGTGCCATGGCGGCGAGCCTGACACGCACCCCCTGCCGCTACAAGGTCTGGGCCGCAGCCTTTACCAAAGTATTGAGTAACAGGGCGGTCACGTTAGGGGAGCGACTTCAGGTACGGGCCGACGGTGTTCGCGAAGGCGTAACCGCTGGACGCGTCCCAGTTGATCGACCAGTCCATCGCGCCGCCGATACCTGGCCAGGCGCTCGGCGGCACGAAGCTGCCGCAGTTCGCCTTGGCGGCCAGGCAGTCGAGCTCCGCGTTGACCGTCGAGGGCGAGACGTAGCCGCCGTCGGGACCCGCCGCGCTGGTGGCGGGCAGGCCGATGCCGACCTGGCTCTGGCTCAGGCCGCCCTCGAACTGGGTGCAGGCGAGCGCGGTGACGAAGTTCTCCGTGGCCTCGGCGTAGACGTTGCCGTCGCAGCCGTTCATCGTGCCGCTGTTGTAGTACTGGGTGAAGGAGATCGTCAGGATGCTCTTGATGTCCAGAGCGAGCGCGAAGTAGTCCGAACCGGTGGACTGCATGTCGATCGTCTGCGGCGCGAGCGTGATGATCAGCGAGGAGCCCGCGAGGTTGTGCAGGTCCTGAAGCGCCTGCGCCATGTACGTGGGGGTCACGCCGTTCTCGAGGTCGATGTCCACGCCGTCGAAGCCGTACTGCTTCATCAGGCTGTAGGCGCTGTTCGCGAAGTTCGTCGCGGCGCTCGACGAGGCGACGGAGATCGTGCCGTTCTGACCGCCGATCGAGAGCAGCACCTTCTGGCCGCGCGAGTGCAGCGTGGCCACGTCCGCGGTGAACTGGGCGTCCGTGTATCCGCCGAGCGCCGAGGACAGGCCCGAGTCGACGGAGTAGGTCACGCCGCCGTCGTTCGCGGAGTCCGTCGAGGCGAAGGCGACGTCGACGAGGTTGTAGCCGGTCGGCACCGAGGCGAGACTCAGCGCCGGGGCGGTGTTGGTGAAGTCCTGCCAGTAGCCGGCGAGCACGTGCGCGGGCAGGCCGCTGTTGCCGCCGGTGCCGCCGGTGGAGGTCGGCGTGGGCGAGGCGGTGGTCGTGGTCGGCGAGGGGGACGGGCTGGCCGTCGTCGGGGTGGGCGACGGGCTCGTGCTGGTCGATCCGGAGCCGGCCGCACCGGTCAGCGTGAGGTTGTCGGCGTAGTACGTGCCCTGGGCGTACCAGCCGTGCGTGTAAATGGTGACAGAGGTCTGCGACGCGCTGGTGGTGAAACTCATGGAAAGCTGCTGCCACGAGGTGGCCGAGGGAGTCCAGGTGTCCGAGCCGCCGGTCACGCCGAGGTACACGTACGCGCCCTCGAACTCGCCGGACAGCGAGTAGCTGCTGTTCGGCTGGACCGAGACGGTCTGCGTGCACTGCGCGTCGTCGGAGGAGGTGGCCGCTCCGGCGAGCGCGTACGTGTCGCCGGAGTAGACCGGAGAGGTCACGACGGAGCCGGTCCCCGAGTCGCAGGTCCAGCCGTTCAAATTGCCGCTGCTGAAACTTCCGTTCGTCAGCAGGTTGCTGGACGCGGCCTGCGCCTGGGTGGCGAAGACCGCCCCGACGACCGCGACCGAGGCCGCCGCGGCCACGGCCAGCGCGGCCCGGACACGCTTGTCCGTATGTTGATTTCGAGCCATGGGTGTGGGAGGTCCCTTCACGCGGACGGCCTCGGCGCCACACTGCGCCGCAGTGCCGTACAGCGAAGATTGGACTAGACCATTGGACACGTCAAGCCCCTTGGCCCTAAGAAAAGGTCAATCCAGGCTTGTGCAAACGCCGAGTCGGATCACCGCTCTGGCGATAGACTCGGGCCTCGTGGTGGAGATCGAGTCGCTCGCGCAGTTCGACAGTTACGTCTCGCGGCATCCGGGCAGCCTGGCGGGCTGCCGGATTCAGGCGGTCGATCTCCGAGAACGAGGATGGGAACTGAGAACCTCGGACATCGAGGACAGCGCGTTCCTCGGCTGCGAACTGAGCGAGACCGTGGCCGCCGACCTGCGCCAACGCGGCGCGCTGGTCTTCCCGCCGACGCCGCGGCTGCCCTTCGACCCGTACCGCGTCGGCCTCTACTCGCCCGAGGAATTGTACGAGGGCGTAGATACGAAGCCGTATGAACAGACCCCTGACGCGCTCGCCTACCGCTGGGACCAGGAGCCGCGCGGACGGGAGGACGTGCTCGCCCTGGCCCTGCGCGGCCTGCACGACGACTCGATCGAGGACGCGCTCGACGAGTGGGCCGCGGGCCGCCGCGTCATCGGCGTCATGGGCGGCCACGCCCTCGAGCGCGGCACCGACGGCTACACCCAGGCCGCGCTGCTCGGCCGGAGCGTCGCGCGGGCGGGATTCACGGTGGCCACCGGCGGCGGCCCCGGCGCCATGGAGGCCGCGAACCTCGGCGCCTACCTCGCCCCGTACCCCGACGAGGCACTGACTCAGTCCCTTGCGATGCTCGCCGGAGTCCCCTCGTTCCGCCCGGAGGTCACGCCCTGGGCCCGCACCGCGTTCGCCGTGCGCACGGTCTACCCCCGCGACCGCGCCGGCGAGTCCCTGTCGGTACCGACGTGGTTCTACGGCCACGAGCCGCCGAACCCCTTCGCCACCACCATCGCCAAGTTCTTCTCCAACGCCCTGCGCGAGGACGTTCTGCTGGCCAGGGCCAACTCCGCCGTCGTCATCCTCCCCGGCGCCGCCGGCACCGTGCAGGAGATCTTCCAGGCCGCGACCCCCGCCTACTACGGCACCGCCAACGCCCGCCGGATGATCCTCGTCGGCGTGTCCTACTGGACCCGCACCCTCCCCGCCTGGCCGCTGCTCCGCAACCTCGCCGAGGGCAAGCCCATGGCCAAGACCCTCCACCTCGTCGACACCGTCGCCGAGGCGAGCATCCTGCTCTCCCGTCCGTAGCCCGGCCGGTGGTTGCAGATCGCCGGCCGGCTCGCGGCCCTGAATCAACCCGCTGACGCGGCGCGGACGAGGGCTGCGAAGAGGGCGGGGTCGTCGCGGGCCTCGGGGTGCCATTGGACGCCGAGCAGGAAGCGGCGGTCGGGGTTCCAGACCGCCTCGACGGTCTCGTCGAGGGCCCAGGCGGTGGCCTTGAGGCCGTCGCCGAGCAGGTCGATGGCCTGGTGGTGGTAGCAGGGCACGTCGACGGTGGGGCCGAGCAGGGAGCCGGGCATGGCGGCGGTGTCCAGGCGGACGCGGACGGTGCCGAACACGCCGGGGGCGGGGCGGTGCCGCTGGCCGCCGGCGAGCTCGGGCAGGTGCTGCACCAGCGTTCCGCCGCAGTGGACGTTGATCAGCTGCATGCCCCGGCAGATGCCGAAGACCGGGAGGTCCACCCGCAGCGCCTCGGCGAGCAGCGCGAACTCCCAGGTGTCCCGGTCGGACTGGAAGCGCTCGGCGTACGGATCGGGAGCGGCGCCGTAGCGCACCGGCTCGATGTCCGGGCCGCCGGTGAGCACCAGGCCGTCCAGCGCGGCGACGATGCTGGCCGCCGCGTCGTCCTCGCTGAGCGGCAGCAGCACCGGGACGCCGCCCGCCTGGGTGAGTAAGTCCACGTAATTGTGCGGCAGCAGCGCCGCCTGCGTGTGCCACACGCCCCAGGAGGCGTGCTCGCGATAGGCGGTCAGGCCTATCAGGGGGCGCCGCGCCGGGGGCGAATGCATGTTCACATTAGTGGGTGTTTCCCACCTCGGGCCGGTTTAGGCCCGTGGCGCGGGCGGGTCCGCGCCGATCCTCAGTTCGAGGTCGCGAGGATCAGCACGATCAGGGCGAGCAGCGCGAGCCAGAGCGTGCCGGTGACGATGCCGGCGATCGCCATGCCCCGCCCGTCCGTGCCGTCCCGCTTCGTCTGCCGCACCGCGATGATGCCGAAGACGATGCCGAGGATCGCCGGGATGAAGTACAGGAACCCGCAGATCCCGCAGACCAGCGCGGCGATGGCCAGGCCGTTGGTGCGCTTGGCCGGGTAGCCGGGGTAGTAGTACGGCGCCATGCCGGGCGGCGGGTAGCCGTACCCGGTGTAGCCGGGCGTGCCCGGCGCGGGCTGCGGTGGCTGGACGCCGCTGGGCACGGACTGCCATGGGTCCGCGGGTCCGGGTCTGGGCTGGTCCGACTCGGTCAAGATAGTCCCCCTCGATGCAAACGGCAGCAGTCCTGCACAGCGCGGACGCCAAGCGTACGATACTGCCCACCCGAACGAGAGAGCGATATTGCATGGAAGCTCAGGTGGAGAGCCGGCGCTCGGTGAGCTGGGCCGCGATACTGCTGCCGCTGCTCGCGGTGGCGGGCGCGGTGGGCTGTTTCGCGGCCGGGCTGCAGGCGAACGGGACCGGCCACGAGCCGATGCTCAGCTACGTGCTGCCGCTGGTGATCTCGCCGGTGGTCGCGGCCCTGATCGCGATCGCGGCCTCGGTGGTGCGCCGCGGCACGCTGTACATGCTCGGCTGCGGTTACGCGGTGGTCGCGGTCAGCCTGGTGCTCGGGCTCATCGAGGCGCGCTCCGGCGGGAACTGACGAGGCGGCCGCGCGGTCCTGGTGGAAACGCGCGGCCGAGGATCGAGCGGCCGAGGATTAACTCGTGTGGGTGAACTCAGCAGAGCCTCGTGACGGAGCAGGGCCCTGATTGGAGCGCGCCCAGCACGGTGCTCGCCGAGGAACCGTCCCACGCGGCGCCGGGCTGGTCGCCCGAGTACGGCGCGACGTAGACGGCGAGCTCGATCAGGTACCCGTAGGGCGCGGCGAGGTACTCGTGCCAGGTCAGGGTCGAGCCGGTGGAGGTCGGGACGGTGATCGTCGCGGCGTATTCAGGGCCCTGGTTCACCGCGACCGATACCTTCGCGCCGGACGCCGTGCTCGCGCACTTGCCGAGGTCGGCGACGAGGTCCGTGTAGAGGTTGTAGATCCCCTGGATGTCGCCGGAACTGGTGTCGTTGGTGGCCAGGACCGTTTCCTCCGCGGCCCAGTCGTCCCGTCCCCCGCTGCCGCCGCTGGTCGGCGAGAGTTCGGCCTGCGCGGCGGGGAACGCGCCGAGTTCGGCCTGGTCCGCGCTGCTCAGCGTCGACTGGCAGTCCTGGACGGCGCTCAGTGCCGGAGCCTTCGCCGACTTGGCCACGCTCGCGGGCGAGGGCCAGCGGTACTTCGCGTAGAGCGGGATCGCGGAGGGTCGGATCCACGACGCGGCCGGGATCGACGTGGCCGCGGAACCAGACGCAATCGACCCGGAGCCCGCGGATGATCTGGAACTCGCGCTCGCCGAGGAGGACGCGGCCGCGCTGGTGGACGCGCTCGTCGAGCCCGCCGAGCCGGTGGCCGACGCACTGCCGGAGCCGGCCGGCGTGCTCGGGTTGCCGGAGCATCCGGCGAGGGCGGCGGTCGCGAGCAGCGTCGCGCCGACCAGCACCCCCGCACGAAGCGGCTCAGTAACCAACGTAGTTTCCTCCATTGTCTACGCTTCTGACGCCGGGAACGTTCTGGATCGATCCGTAGCGCGAGATCGCGTACCGGACCCCCGCGACGATGTTGTCGACCGGGTTGTAGATGTCGTCGTGTCCGGACAGCTTGTACTCGCTGAACGTGGTCCCGATCACCTGCATCAGGCCGCGCGACGGGTCGCCCGCCTTGGCGTTGCTGTCCCAGTTGTTGATGGCGTTCGGGTTGCCGCTGGATTCGTGCTCGATGATCAGCAGCACCCCGGCCTTGTCCAGTTCGCTCGCGGGCACGCCGCTGGCCTCGAGCGCCTGGAACGCTTGGTCGATCCAGGCCTCCACCTGCGCCTGGTTGGCGTATTGCGCGGGGCCGGGCGGCTGCGTGCTTCCGCCGGAGCTCGAGCCGCCGCCGGACGACGAGCCGTGGTGCGCAGAACCGTGGTGCGCCGAGCCACCGCCGCCGCCGCTGCCCGAGGTGTGTGTCGCATGCGGCGGCGTCACACTGCCCTGGTGCTTCTTGACGGCCTTGAGCCTGGCCTCGACCGTCGCCTCGGTCTCGACGTATGCCGCGAGGTTGCTGTCGAGCGACGCCGTGTCCTGCGTGAGCCCCTGAGCGACCTGCTGCGCGACGGAGGCCGCCGCGCCGACCTTCGCGAAGCTCTCGGCCAGCGGCACCTCGCCGAACAAGCCCTCGAACAAGGTGCTCGGAACGCAGCCCATCAGCTGCTGATGGATATTCGAAAGCTGCTTCGAGATGGCGTTGAGCTCGTCGGAGCCCTTCTGCCAGGCCTGAATCAGGCCTTTCACCGATGCGATGTCTACCTGATACTGATCGCTCGCGGCCATGTCCTCCCCCAAATCCCCGTTTAGAAAATGCCTGCGATGGCGTACGCGGCGGCCACGGCGGAGTGCGCCGAATCGAGCGCACCCACCAATTGCGTGACCTCGGCCTCCCGCTGCCGCGCGCGGGCCCGGAATCCGTCCGCGGCCGCGCCCGTCCAATGCGCCGAGGAGGCAGCGGCGGCCAACTGCTGCTTGAGCTGATTGGCCTGGTTGGCAAGCTGCTCAAGCTCCTGCACGACGTTGCCGAGCCCCGCGTCGGTCAGGAAGCCGTGCAGCGAACTCAGCATCCCCTCGACGGAGCCCACTCCCGCCTGGATGACGTCCTCGCCCGCGTGCACGATATCGCCCGCGGCGCCTTCGATATCTCCCAAAATCCCCATGTGCGAACCCCCGGTTCCCGTGGTGCGGCAAGCCCCCGTACTGACAGGGAGAATAATCCACTGCCGTGGTCACGGCCACTCTGAGAGCGCAAAAACGCGGTGGTGCACAGGGCGTGCCGCGCAAAATGCCGCACAGGGACTACACAAACGGTTCAACGACGGTTACGGCAGCAGCAGATTCACATCGCCGAACTCGTGCCACAGGTAGCCCCCTGCGATCGCCTCGGCGTAGCAGAGGTCGAGCAGGGGTCGTCCGGCGACGGCCTGCAGCATGAGAAGGTGCGATGCGCGCGGCTCGTGCCAGCCGGTGAGCAGCCCGTCGACCGCGTAGACGCCGCGCTCCGGTGTGATGATGAGGTCGGTCCATCCGTCGGCGGCGTGCACGTGGCCGTCGGCGTCGACGGCGGATTCGAGGGCGCGCACGACCGTGGTGCCGATGGCGACGACCCGTCCGCCATCCCGCCGCGTGCGCTCGACCAGCTCCGCCGTCGCCGCGGGCACCTTGAACCGTTCGGCGTAAGGAGCCTCATGCGCTTCCGGGGACGCGACGCCCGTGTGTAGCGTGATCGGCGCAATCTTCGTACCGCGCCGCTCGAGTTCCTTCACCAGTTCGGCGGTGAACGGCCGCGCCGCGCTGGGCATCTCGCTGCTGCCCGGCTCGGTCGCGAACACGGTCTGATAGGCCTCGATCGGCCACTCGCGGTCCACGTAGCCATATCGGATCGCCTTGCCGTACCAGGCGAGGTACGCCACGAGCGACATCCCGCGCGGCAACCGGATTTCCGCGAACCAGAGCCGGTTCGTGAAGCGCTCCGTCAGCTGCGCGTGGGCTCGGCCGGGCAGCGTGATCACGAGGCCGACCCGGGCGGGCGACTCCCCGGGCTGGTAGTACCGGGACGGGCCCGCAGCCCGCGCCGCGCCCCCGTCCGGCGCGGGCCTGCGCAGCTCGACCAGGTACGCGCCGCGCTCGTTCGGCTCGGCCGACGAGACGTGCACGGCGACGGGGCGCCCGTCGACCAGCCTTCCGGTGAGCGCCGCCGGGAGCGTGCCCGAGTTGTTGACCACCAGCAGGTCCTGCGCGGTCAGCACGTCCGGCAGGTTCGTGAACTGATGGTGCTCGGCCATCAGCGACCTTCGGTATCCGACGACCATCCGCACCCCGTCCCTGGCCAGGCCGCGGGCCTCGGCGGGCTCGTGCGCGGTCAGCTCGTCGGGGACGTCGAAGTCGAATCCGGTCTCCAGGGTGATCGTCATGCGTTCGCCTCCACACTCAGCAGGTCGGCGGCGCGGTAGCGTCCCGAAGCGGGGTTCTCGTCGAGCAGCCTGCGGAAGGCGGGCACGACGCTGACGGGCAGCGGCCGGTCGGAGATGTCCTCGCCGGGGAAGGCCTCGGCGTGCATCCTGGTGCGCATGTCGCCGGGATCGACGGACCATACGGTCACGTCCTGCTCCTCCTGCGCGAGGATCGCCGAGGCGTGGTCCAGCGCCGCCTTGCTCGCGCCGTAGCCGCCCCAGCCCGCGTACGCCTCGACGGCCGCGTCCGAGGAGATGTTGATGATCCGGCCGTGCTTGAGCCGCAGCTGCGGGAGCAGCAGTTGGGTGAGCGCGAGCGGGCCGAGGACGTTGACCTCGAAGGTCTCCAGCAGCCCGACCAGCGGGAACTGCGCGAGCGTCGGCATCGGCGCGCCGTCGAGGTCGAAGCCGGCGAGCGTGGAGGCGTTGTTGATCAGCAGGTCGGCGCCGCCGAGTTCGGCCGCGGCGTGTGCCAGCTCGGCCCGGTGGTCGTCGTCGACGACGCTCCCCGCCAGCGCCGTCACGGCGGTGCAGCCGGTGACTTCGGCGGCCGCCCTGTCCAGCTCCTCGGCGCCGCGCGCGGTCAGCACCAGCCGCCAGCCCGCCTCCGCGAGATCGCGTGCGAGTTCGAGGCCGAGACCGCGGGACGCGCCGGTGATCACGGCGACGGGCCGGGTATCGCGGAAGGTCTTCGCGCTTGCGTTCGTGTTCGTCATGCCTTGACCGTCTCGCCGCGGGGTGCGAGTCGTGATCGGGCCGCAGCCCGGTACGTCGCAGGACTTTGGTCCTAGGACCAACGCCCGTACACGGACTGATCCGCTTCGGCGGAGGTCGGCGGTACGGTGAGTGCATGTCCGAGAGCGGCGCCGGTGCGAGCGCGAGGGCGGCCGCGCTGGCCGCGATGAGTGAGCTGAGCGAGGCCGTGCTCGCGGTGACCGAGCATCTGGACACCTCGACGGTGCTGCGCACGATCCTGCGGACGGCGCGCGATCTGGTCGGCGCGGAGTACGCGGCGCTCGGGGTGCCGGACGGAGCGGGGTCCTTCGCGCGGTTCCTGGTCGAAGGCGTCACGGACGAGCAGTGGAAGGCGATCGGGCCGCTGCCCCGGCAGCACGGCATGCTCGGCGTGATGATGCAGGACCCGCATCCGCAGCGGCTGTCGGACATCATGGCGGATCCGCGTTTCAGCTGGTGGCCGGGGGCGCATCCACGGCTGCGCGGCTTTCTGGGCGTGCCCATCCGGGACGGGGACGTGATCCTCGGCGCATTGTTCATGGGCAACACCGAGCCGGTCGGCGATGGCGGGGATTTCACTGAGGACGACGAGGCGGTACTGAAGATCCTCGCGGCGCACGCGGCGATCGCGTTGACGCACGCCCGTCTCTACGAGCGTGAGCGCGAACTGGCGATCACTACGGAGCGGGCGCGGCTGGCGCGTGAGCTGCACGACGCGGTGGCGCAGAAGCTGTTCGCGCTGCGGTTGACGGCGCAGGCCGCGAGCAGCCTGGTGGCGTCGGATCCGGAGCGGGCGCGCGAGCAGTTGGCGCAGGTCGGCGCGCTGGCGACGGAGGCCGCCGAGGAGTTGTCGACGGCGGTCGGCGAGCTGCGCACCCCGGATCTCGCGGGCGACGGGTTGGCCGAGGCGCTGCGCAAGCAGGTCGCGGTGATCGACCGCGCCCGCAGTGCGCACGGCGGCCCGCGCGTGCGCTTCACCTGCCACCAGACGCAGCCGCTGCCGCCGACGCACGATCAGGTCGTGCTGCGGGTCGCGCAGGAGGCGTTGCACAACGCGCTGAAGCATGCGGGGGCGAGTCGGATCGACGTGTCCCTGCAGCCGATCTGCACGGGCCCTGACCGGCTGGTCGGCGGCGTACGCCTGGTGGTGCGCGATGACGGGAAGGGCTTCGATCCGCAGGCGGCGGGCCGCGGCCTCGGGCTGGTCTCGATGCGCGAGCGGGCCGATTCGGTCGGCGGCAGGCTGGCCGTGCAGACGCAGGAGGGCGCGGGCACGTTGATCGAACTGGAGGTGCCCGGTGGCCGGTCGTAGCGGGGGCGGCAAGGTGAGAGTGCTGATCGCCGACGATCATCCGATGGTCCGTCAGGGGCTCCGCGTGTTCCTCGAACTGGAACCGGACCTCGAGGTGGTCGGCGAGGCGTCCGACGGTGCCGAGGCCGCCGCGTTGACCGCCGAACTGCTGCCGGACGTCGTGCTGCTCGATCTGGTCATGCCGGGCGTGGACGGCCTGTCCGCCCTGGAAACGCTTGCCGAGCAGGGCTTGGCGGACCGCGTGCTCGTGGTGACGAGCTTCGGCGAGTATCGCAGCGCGCTGCCCGCGCTTCGGGCGGGAGCGCGCGGCTATATCTCCAAGGACGTCGATCCGGCGGCGTTGGCGACGGCCGTGCGCGCGGTCGCGGCGGGTCACGTGCTGCTGGGCCCGCAGGTCTCAGAGGCGCTCGTCGCGCAGGCCGGATCCGCCGCCGCCGTGCCGAGCGAGACGCAGGGCCCGCAGTTGACGGCGCGTGAGCGCGAGGTGCTGCAGCAGATCGCCGCCGGCAGGTCGAACCGCGAGATCGCCAGGACTCTCCTGCTCGCGGAGAAGACCGTCAAGACGCATGTCTCGAACATTCTGATGAAACTAGGAGTCTCGGACCGAACCCAGGCGGCACTCTGGGCGGTCAGGCACGAGGACTGACGATCTCGCGCAGGAACGCGGATCCGCCCTCGCTCGCGAACCAGAACGTGTGGTCGATCAGGTAGCGGTAGGCGAGTTCCGCGTTGGCCTCGTTCTTCGTCACTCCGGCGAAGTAGTCGAGTTCGCTGAGCGCGAAGTCCACGTGGCAGAGCGGGAGCAGTTCGGGGAGCGCCGCCCGCTCCGCGTCAGTGAGGCGGCGGACCTCTTCGTAGCCTGCGATCAGCGCACGCGCGGCATCCGCGTGGACGGCGCGCTCGCCCTTCCCCGCGAGTTCGACCCATTCGATCGCGTTGCGCTCGATCGCCAGCGCGAGATCGTGCACTGCGTACGCGCGGTCGGCGAGGTTGAAGTCGATGACGCTCGCCGCCTCGTCGCCGTGCCAGAGCAGATTCGAGGCGTGCAGGTCGTTGTGCGTCCACAGCGGCGGTAGCGCTCGAAGCTGCGGCTGAAGACGCTCGTAGAACGGCAGGTGCCAGCGCTCCAGCGCGCCGCGCCAATCGGCCTTCCGCTCCAGGTAGACCGCCAGCGCCGGCCGCGCGGCGGCGAACTTCTCGGCAGCGGACAGCGGATCCGTCTGATCGCCGAAGATGGTGAAGCCACCGGTCAGCGGCACGACGGAGCGATTCGGCGCGTCGTAGCCCCTCGCGCAGTCATGCAGCTTCGCCAAGATCCGGCCAGCGGAGTGCGCGTGCTGCAGGCTGTGGAACGGTGACCAGGAGATCGCGTCGCGGTACACGTCTTCGCCCTCGCCGACGCTGTGCACCTCGTACGTCCACGCGCCGTCGTCGCTGACGCCGACGGACTCGCCGCCGGCCTCCGTCAGCACTCGTACTACCGGAGCGTGGTTCGCCGCGAGGTGTCGCAGGAAGCCGTGCTCCTCGGCCAGGCTTTCGCGCGTACGCACGCTGATGTGGTGCCGCTTGACGAACACGTCCGCGCCCCGTGCCGCGCGGACGAGCGCGGCGGCCGAGAGCGGTCGCGGGGAACGCCACCGGACCTCGCGTGCGCCGCCCGCCTCGGGAAACGCGGCGAGCAACGCGTCGAGTTCGGGCAGGGTGAGCGGCGGCCAGTCGGGGTCGGCCGGTTCGGTGCCCATCCCGTGCACGAGGTGCGGCGAAGCGGACATTAGGAGCTCGATCCGAGCAGCGTGTCGAGCAGTTGCCGTTCGAGCCCGGCGAACTCGGGCAGGGCGAAGGTGCCGGCGCCGCGCGGCCTCGGCAGGTCGATCTCGAAGCGGCGGGTGACGCGCGCGGGCCTGGGGCTCAGGACGTGCACGGAGTCGGAGAGGAACACCGCCTCCCGGATATCGTGCGTGACCAGCACGATCGTCCAACCGTGCCGCTGCCAGGTCTCGGCCAGCCACAGCTGCATCTGCGTGCGGGTGAGCGAGTCGAGGGCGCCGAACGGCTCGTCGAGCAGCAGCACCGGCCGGTTCATCGCGACGGTCCGCAGCAGGGCCGCGCGCTGCCGCATGCCTCCCGAGAGCTGCGCCGGGTACACGTACTCGAACCCGTCCAGCCCGAACTCCGCGAACAGCGGCGCCACCTGCTCGCGCGCGGCCTTCTTCTTCACCCCGGCGACCTCGAGGCCGAGGATCGCGTTGTCCTCGATCGTGCGCCACGGGAAGAGCAGATCCTTCTGCGGCATGTACGCCACCCCGCGCTCACCGGCGACCCGAACCTCGCCGCCGCTCGGCTTGTCGAGATCGGCCAGGATGTTCAGCAGCGTGGACTTCCCGCTGCCGCTCGGACCGATGACGGCCGCGATCTCGCCTTCGCGTACCTGCAGGTCGAGACCGGCGAGCACAGGCAGCGGCGACCGGCCCGGACGCGCGTACTCGTGCGTCAGGCCCTTCGTCTCGAGTACATAGTCAGTGGTCATCTCGCCGCCTCCCGACCGGTCCGCTCATGCCTGCGCCACGGCGTGAGCCAACGCTCCAGCAGGTACGTCAGCGCGAACAGCACGATGCTGCCGATCGCGATCACCGCGACCGTCGCGAACACGAGGTCGGTGCGGAAGACCTGCTGCATCTGCTGCAGATAGATGCCGAGCCCGCTCTCCGCCCCCGCGTACTCGGCGAAGATCGCACCGCCGATCGCGTACGTGATGGCGACGCGCAGGCCGGTGAAGAAGAACGGCAGCGCCCCGGGCACCCGCATCGTCCAGAAGATCCGCCAACGGCTCGCGCCCATCGAACGCATCAGCCGGTCGGCGTCCTCGTCGGCGTTCGCGAAACCGGCGGCCAGCGAGGCGGCCAGCGGGAAGAACGTGGCCAGCGCGACGAGCAGGATCTTCGGCCCGATCCCGAAGCCGAACATCACCACGAACAGCGGGGCGATCGCGATGATCGGAACGGTCTGCGAGGCGACCAGCAGCGGGTAGACCGCGCGGCGGGCGGCCGGGGAGAAGTCCATGGCCGTAGCGAGGATCCAGGAGACCGCGAAAGAGAACGCGAAGCCGAGCTCCGTCTCGCGCAGCGTCGGCCACGCATTGTGCGCGATCGCGCGGCGCTGCCCCCAGCCGGCCGAGACGACCTGGCTCGGCGAGGGCAGCACCTGCGGGTTCTTGACCCCGTACTCGGCGGCCAGCTGCCAGCCGACGATCAGCACGGCGGCCAGCAGCACCGGCGGCCAAAGCATACGAATGAGCCGATTGGGCGTCATGCGGTCACGCTCGCCGGAAGGTAGTCGTTGGTGAACAGCGTCGACTCCTTGGGTGCGGCCTTGATGGGCTTGCCCGAGGCGTCGGTGAGGATGCCGTTCTTGAACATGAAGTCGGTCAGCGCCTGCCAGCGCGCCGCGCTCTGGTAGCCGATTTGCCCATTGGAGTCTTTGTAGTACTGGCTGGCCTCGAGTTGCGCGCTCTGCATGACGAGCTGGACCTGCGTGCCGAGCACCGCCTGGTTCGCCTGGATGAGCAGGTTCGCCGCCTCCGTCGGGTGCGCGGCGGCGTAGGCGTAGCCTTCCTCGATCGCGGCGAGGAAGCGCTTGGCGACGTCCGCGTTGTGCTGAAGGTAGTGGCTCGACGAGGCGATGATCGCCGAGTAGATCGCCGGGAAGCCGTACTCGGTGACGTCGAAGGTGCGCAGCGGCTTGCCGACGAGCGCGGCCTGCAGCACCTCCCACGTCGGCTCGGGCATCGCGAAGTCGGCCTGGCCCGCGTAGAGCGCCTGGTAGGCGTCCGTGTTGAGGGTCACGTCCTTGAACTGGCCGGTGCCGCCCGCCGCGCGGATCACGTACTGCAGCATGGGGACCTCCATCGGCCCGCCGTAGCCCGCGTAGACCTTCCCGTCCAGCTGCGCCGGATTCTTGATCGCGGAATCCGCGCGCACACCGATACACACGTCCGTCTTCTGGGTGATCGCGAACACCGAGACGATGTCGCCGCCGGCGACCGCGGCCTCCGTCAGCCCGTCCTGGTAGGAGATGCCGAAGTCCGCCTTGTGCGTGGAGATCAGCGTCTCGGGCGCGGTCGAGCCGTACGGCACGATCTGCAGGTTGATGCCGCGCTGGGCGAAGTAGCCGAGCTGCTGCGCGACGAAGACGCCGGTGTGGTTGGTGTTCGGCGTCCAGTCGAGCGCCAGCGAGACGTCCGCCAGTTGAACGCCGTCGTTCGCCGCCTGGGTGTTCGACGCGCCCGAGCCGCGGCCGCCGCCCCAGGCGGCGAGCACGGTCACCCCCGCGCCGAGGCCGAGGGCCACCAGCGAGCGGCGGGTGAGGTTGGGCGGGCGGCTGCCCGAATCCGGCGGTGAGTTCACAGGGTGTGATCATACCCGCAGGTGCGGAAGGCTCTAAGATCGCCGATATGTCCCTGGAGAAGGCACTGCGGGCGGCGCTCGGACCCGATCTTGTGGAATTCGACCCGGGGACGCGCGCGATCTACGCGACCGACTCGTCGAATTACCGGCAGGTCCCGATCGGCGTGATCTTCCCGCGCTCCGCGCATGACGTGATCGCGGCCCTCACGGTGTGCGCGGAGCACGACGTGCCGGTGCTCGGCCGCGGCGCCGGGACCTCGCTCGCCGGGCAGGCGTGCAACACGGCGGTGGTCTTCGACTTCAGCCGTCACATGAATCGCATCCTGGAGATCGACCCGGAGGCGCGCACGGCGCGGATCCAGCCCGGAGTCGTGCTCGACGATCTGCGCCACGCCGCGGCTGCCCACGGCCTGACGTTCGGCCCCGACCCGGCGACGCACGCCTGGTGCACGCTCGGCGGGATGATCGGCAACAACTCCTGCGGCACGCACGCGCTCTACGCGGGCAAGACCGTCGACAACGTTCTGCGACTGCGCGTGGCCTGCTACGACGGCGTCGAATACGAGTTCGGTGAGTACGACGAGGCGGCGTACGCGGCGCTGGTGCGCTCCGGCGCTCCCGAGGCCGGGATCCTGGGCTCGCTGCGGGAGATCGGCCGTCGACACGCCGACCTGGTACGCGAGCGCTTCCCGGACATCCCGCGTCGCGTGTCCGGCTACAACCTGGATCAGTTGCTCCCCGACCGGCCGCTCAACGTCGCGCGGCTGCTGGTCGGGACGGAGTCGACGTGCGCGCTGGTGACGGAGGCCGTGGTCAGCCTGTCGCCGAGCCCCGGCCATCGTCGCCTGCTGATTCTCGGCTACTCGAGCATCTACGACGCCGCCGACGCCGTGCCGTCACTGCTACCGCACCCGCTGCTCGGCCTGGAGGGCTTCGACGTCACCCTCCTCCGCCAAATGCGCTCCCGCGGCCTGAATGCGGAACACCTCCCGCTGCTGCCTCAGCTCGACGACGCGCTCGCCGCGCAGTCCGGCGGCTGGCTTCTCGCCGAGGTCGGCGGCGCCACCTCAACCGAAGCCGACGAGGCAGCCGGCGCCCTGATCGCGTCGCTGCCCGCCGATGTCGCCCACCGGCTGCTCGTCTCCCCCGTCGAACAGCGCGGCGCGTGGGCGATCCGCGAATCAGGGCTCGGGGCCACGGCGCTGCGTGACGACGGCGGCCACAACGCCGAAGGCTGGGAGGACGGCGCGGTCCCCCCGGAACGCCTCGGCGAGTACCTGCGCGGCATCTCAGCCCTTTGGGACGAGTACGGGTATTCCGGCGCGTGGTACGGCCACTTCGGCCAGGGCTGTGTGCACACGCGCAACGACTTCGACCTGCACACCGCCGCCGGGCTGCGGAAGTACCGCGCGTACGTGGAGCGCGCGGCCGACCTCGTCGTGTCGCTCGGCGGCTCGCTCTCCGGCGAACACGGCGACGGCCAGGCGCGCGGCGAACTGCTGGAGCGCATGTACGGACCCGAACTCGTGGATGCGTTCCGGCAGGTGAAGGCGGTCTTCGATCCGCGCGGCCGGATGAACCCCGGCAAGGTCGTCGACCCGTACCCGCTGGACACGAACCTGCGCTACGGCCCCACCTACACTCCCGCGACGCCTGCCGCGGGCTCGTTCTTCGCCTTGGCCCACGACGCCGGCTCGCTCCAACACGCCGCCGAACGGTGCGTCGGCGTGGGCCGCTGCCGCCGGGACGACGCCGGGGTGATGTGCCCGTCGTACCGTGTGACCAGGGACGAGAAGCACTCGACGCGTGGCCGGGCGAAGCTGCTCGTCGAGATGTTCCAAGGCGAGGCGACCCGGCACACGTGGCGCAACAAGGAAGTGCTCGACGCCCTCGATCTGTGCCTTTCGTGCAAAGGCTGCGCGGTCGACTGCCCCACCCACGTCGACATGGCGACGTACAAAGCCGAGTTCCTCGCCCACCATTACCGGCGACGGCTGCGCCCGCGAGCGATGTACGCGCTCGCGCTCACGCCGTGGATGGCCCGGATCGCCGCCCGAATGCCGACCCTCACGAACAGGGCTCTCAACGGAGGTGCCCCGGCCTCGCTCCTCAAACGCCTCGCCGGAATCACCCGCGATCGCCGCGCCCCTTCCGTCGCCGGCAGCACCCTGCGACGCATCCATCGCGAAACAGCACTGCCCGATCTCCCGACCGTCGTTCTGTGGCCCGACACGTTCACCGACGCCTACCGTCCCGAGGTCGCGGAGGAGTGGCTGCGGATCTTCGAATCAGTGGGCGAACGCGTGGCCGTGCCGACCGACTGGGCGTGCTGCGGGAGGCCGCTGTACGACGCCGGAATGCTCAAACTGGCCGAGCGAACCCTCCGCGGCCTTCTCGACACGCTCGATCGCTACATCGCCGACGACGTCCCGATCGTCGTCCCGGAGCCGAGCTGCCTGGCCGCCTTCCGCGACGAACTGCCCGGCCTGCTGCCCGGGGATCCGCGCGCCGCCAAGCTCGCCTCGCTCGCCCGCTCCCCCGCCGAGCACCTGCTCAGCCTCGACCCCGGGGAGCTCGGCCCGCTCGCTCCCGAGGAGCCCACGGCCCGCGTGCTCGTCCACCCGCACTGCCACGCCCGGGCGGCGCACGCCGCCGACGCCGATCGGCTGCTGCTCACCCGGCTCGGCTATTCGGTGGACGTGCTCGACGCCGGCTGTTGCGGGCTGGCCGGGTCCTTCGGCTTCCGCGCCGAGCACGAGCCGCTCTCCCGGCGGATCGGCGAGGAACAGTGGCTGCCGAAGATCGACGCGGCGCTCTGGTCGGGCGAGGACGAGAGTAAGGTGGAATTGTTGATCGATGGATTTTCCTGCGCGACGCAATACGCACATCTCGCGCACCCCTCGTCGCCTCGGCCGTCCACTCTGGCCGAGCTCATTGGGAGGACCTGCCACTGATGGCCCGTTTCAAGGTTGGCGTCCAGCTGCGCCCGCAGCACTGCACGATGGACCAGCTGCGCGAGGCGTGGATCGCCGCCGACGCGCTCGAAGTCGACACGATCTGGACCTGGGACCACTTCTATCCGCTGTTCGGCGAACCCGACGGCCCGCACTACGAGTGCTGGTCGATCCTCGCCGCGATCGCCGCGACCACCAAGCACGCCCAGTTCGGCGCGCTGGTCACCTGCAACTCGTACCGCAACCCCGAACTGCTCGCCGACATGGCCCGCACCACGAACGAGATCAGCGGCGGCCGCGCGATCCTCGGCATCGGCTCCGGCTGGTTCGAGCGCGACTACCTCGAGTACGGCTACGAGTTCGGCGACGCGCCCGGCCGTCTCAGGGCCCTGGGGGAGGCGCTGCCCCGGATCAAGTCTCGCCTGGCCAAGCTCAACCCCGCGGCCCCCGACCTGCCGATCATGATCGGCGGCAGCGGCCCGAAGGTCACCCTGCGGCTGACCGCCGAGTACGCCCAGCTGTGGAACAGCATGGGCGACCCGGAGACCTACGGCCAGAAGGTCGCCATCCTCAACGACTGGTGCGCCAAGATCGGCCGCGACCCGAACGAGATCGACCGCACCGTCATGATCGGCAACGACGGGCTCGACAAGGTGGACGAGTACCTCGAGGCCGGGGCCACGCACATCATCCTCGGCTGCGACGCCCCCTTCGACCTCGAGCCGCTCGGCCGCCTGCTCAAGCTCGCCCGCGGCTGACCCGCCCGGCGCGTCGGCCCACTCCGCGGCCGACGCGCAACCGGCGTCTGTCGGTGGCCTCCCGTAGTGTCGTGACCGGGCCGGGCGGTACCGAATCCGCCGCACCGCATGAGGCTGGGAGGCCACCGTGATCGGGCGATTGATGAAAGCGACCGCGCAGCCGGGCCGCGGAGCCGACCTGGCCGACCTGCTTCTGCGCGTCGCCGAGGGCCTGCGCGGCTTCCCCGGCTGCGAGGTCTACGCCATCGCGCACGACGCCGACGACCCCGACTCGATCCGCGTCATCGAGGTCTGGCAGAGCGAGGAGGCCGCCCAGTCCGCCCTCGCCGCCACTCCCGCCGAGGGCAGCCCCAAGCCATCCGAGGTGATGGCCCTGCTGGCTTCGCCACTCGAGCGCATCGACCTCGCCCTCCTCGGCGGCGTCGGCCTGCCCTAAGCCCCGCTGCGCGCGAGGTGAGTCAGTCGTCGGCCTTCTTCGCCTCGTCCTGCTCGGCCTCGGCGGCGCGGCTGACGGCGGCGGCGAGGGTCATCGGTTCGGCGAGGTGGGCGACGGTTTCCTTGAGCAGGGAACGGAACTGGGCCAGCGGGGAGCCGGGCTGGGCGGAGCCGCTGCGGACCGCGACCGCGATGTGCCGCGTCGGCGGGTCGGTGTTGATCGGCAGGATCTTCACCGAGTCGGGGACGATGCGGGGCAGGCCGAGGCGCGGGATCACGGACACGCCGAGGCCGTGGCCGACCATGGCGACCGAGGCGGCGAAGTCGGTCGTGTTGTGGGCGGCCCTGGGCTGGAAACCGGCCACGGCGCAGGCGGCCATGACGATCTCGTGCGTGGAGGTCCAGTGCCGGCTCAGCACCCAGGGCTCGTAGGCGAGCCTGCTCAGCCGGTCAAGCTCGTCGAGTGCGCCGAGCGGGTGGACCGCCGGGACGACGGCCCGGTAGGTGTCGGTGAGCAGGGGTTCGAGGCTGATCCTGCGGTCGGCGAGCAGCGGGCGGTTGGGGGCGATCATCACCACGGACAGATCGAGCTCGCGGTCGAGGAGCATCGCCATCGACTCCTCCGACTCGACCTCGTCGATCTGGATGCTCCAGCCGGAATTGCGGTGCAGCGCCGTGGAGACCGCGTCGGCGACGAAGCACTGCAGCGCGCTGGAGAAGCCGCCGACGCGCAGCACGGCGGTGTCGCCCTGCTGGTAGCTGCGCATATCGCTCTCGGCCTGCTCGAAGCGCTCGAGGATCGCGTCGGCGTGTTCGAGCAGGATCTTCGCGGGCTGAGTCAGCACCACCCCGCGGCCCCGCTTCTCCAGCAGCGTGCAGCCGGTGATCCGCGCCAGCGAGTTGAGCTGCTGGGAGACGGCGGACGGACTCAGATGCAGCGTCTCCGCGGCGGCGACGACGGTGCCGTGGTCGGCGAGGGCTCGAAGCGTCCGCAGGTGGTTCGGATCTATCATGCAGACCACCTTGATGATTCCATGCAGAACTATTCGATGGACGTGCAGATTACCGGACCGGCGGACAACGGTCCATGCCCGGGAGCGCGGCGCGGCCGGCGCTCCGCACGTGTCATCGAGTTCGTATGCTGCGACCGCCGAGGCCCTCGCCGACCACTGATACCGCTCGCGCGGGGCTGACCCTCAGACTCCGGCGGTCTCGAAGCGGGTGGCCAGCGCCTTGGCGTGTGCGGCGGCGTCCGCGTGGCCCTTGGCGCGCAGCTCCTTGGCCTGCGGAACCAGGTCGGCCATCGCCGGGACGCGCTCGGCGCCGGTGAGCTGGACCGTGATGAAGCGGACGTCGAGGCCGAGCGCCTTGCCCAGCACCGTCTCCAGGTACGGCTGCACATGGTCCCAGCCGTCGCGCGGGGTGCCGGGGAAGTAGCCGCCGCCGTAGCTCGCCACGACGGTCGCGGGACGACCGGCGAGCGGCAGCGGCTCGAGGCCGAAGACCTTGCCGTTCACCAGGATCTGGTCGAGCCAGTCCTTGAAGGTGCCGGGGACGGCCCAGTTGTACATCGGCACGCCGAACAGGTACGCGTCCGCCTCCAGCACCTCGTTCACCAACTGCTCGCGCTGGGCGAACGCGGCCTGCTGCTCCGGTGTGCGGCGCTCCGCGGGGGTGTATCCGGCGCCGGCCGTGAGCTCGTCCAGCGGCGGGATCGGCCGGGCGCCGAGGTCGCGGTAGGTGACCGTGCCGCCCGGGTGCTCGGCCGCCCAGGTCTCGCGGAAGGTCCTGGCGACGTCCTTCGACACCGAGGTCTGCGAGAACAGGGACGAATCAATATGCAGAAGACGGGCCATGAGTTGCTCCTTGGATCATCTGGTCGACATTTCGTCTTGAGCAAAGAATGTCTGTGCGGCAGATTATTTGTCAAGCGGGCGGTACGGTACGCTGGTGACATGGCCGAAGACACCGCCGCGCCCGTCCGGACAGGTCCCCCGCAGGACCTGTCCTGGCTGCTGGCCACCGCCTTCCGGGCGCATCTGAGCGCGCTGCGCGGGGCGGTCGGCGACCTGCCGCACGGGGCCCGCGGCTACGGCGCGCTGCGCGAGGCGGCCGAGCCGACCCCGCGCAACCAGGCCGAACTGGCCAAGCTCCTCGGCCTGGACCGGACCGTGATGGTCTACCTGGTCGACGACCTGGAGGCGGCCGGTCTCGTGGAGCGGGTGCCGGACCCCAACGACCGTCGCAGCAAGCTGATCCGGGCGACCCCGGCGGGCCTTGCCCGGATGTGCGAACTGCGCCAGGCCACCGCGGCGGCGGAGGCCGAGCTGCTCGCCGACCTCTCCCCCGCCGAAACGGAACTGCTGCACACGCTGCTGCGGCGGATCGCTGCCCGCGGTGCCCGGTACGATCAAGCGCATGAGTGCCAGGTCGACGAGAATCAGTGCTGAGGAGCTCGGCACCCGCGAACTGCTCGCCGTCGCAGCCGACTTCTGGGGCTACCTCGAGTCAGCGTCCTTGGACGGCTGGGAGCTGCGGGCGGGGGCCGGATTCACCAACCGCGCCAACTCCGTCTGGCCGATCGGCCCGCTGCGCCGTCCGCTGACGCAGGCCCTCGACGAGGTGCGCGCCTGGTACGCGGAGCGCGGCCTGTCGCCGCAGGTGCTCACGGAGATCGGCAGCGAGTTCGACCGCGCGCTCACCGAGCACGGCTGCGGCGCCGGCCACGACGACGCGTACCGGCAGACGGCCCCGCTCGCGCCCGCCCTCGAGGCGCTGGTGCAGCGTCAGCACCCGAATGTGCCCGTCTCCACCGCCGACCGAGCGCAGGACCGCTGGCTGCGGCTCTACCGCGCGGGCGCGGTCCCGCCGCAGGCCAAGGAGATCCTCGGCTCCGGCGAGCGGTACCGGTACGCCACGATCTACGACGAGATCTCCGGCGAGCCGCTGGCCATCGGCCGCGCGGCGCTGGCCGGCGGGTCACGGTCCTGGGTGGGCCTGGCCGGGATCGAGACCGCTCCGAACGCCAGGCGGCGCGGCCTGGCCAGGCTGATACTCAGCACCCTGCTGAGGTGGGCGGCGGAGCAGGGCGCCGAGCGCGTGATGCTCGAGGTGCGGCGGGAGAACGAGGCGGCGATCACGCTCTACCGGCAGCTCGGTTTCGCCACCGCGCACGAGTACCACTACCGGATGGTGACCGAGGCCGTGCCCGAGACCTGATCCGCTGCCAGCATGTTGCTGTCAATGCAAGGCTGTCAATGTCATCGAGTACGCTGGCCCCATGGCGGAGAAGTCCGAGTTCGACACTGAGACCACGGCCCGGCACTACGCGGCGGCCCGGCCCACCTACCCCTCCGAGCTTTTCGACGCCCTCGACGAGCTGCTCGCGCACGAACTCGCCGGCGCCGTCGTCGTGGACGTGGCCGCCGGCACGGGAATCGCCTCGCGCCAGCTCGCCGAGCGCGGCGCGCAGGTGACCGCGGTCGAGCTGTCCGCCGCGATGCTCTCCGAGCTGGCTGCGGCCTCCCCCGGGGTGCACGCAGTCCAGGGCAGCGGGCACGCCCTGCCGCTGGCCGACGACTGCGCCGACCTGATCACGTACGCCCAGGCCTGGCATTGGATGGACCCGGAGCCGGCGCTCGCCGAGGCCCGCCGCGTGCTGCGTCCGCACGGTGTGCTCGCGCTGTGGTGGAACCAGACGGACCGCTCAACGGGCTGGGAGCGCAAGCAGGCGGAACGGATCACGGCGGCGGTCGGTTCCGACTGGAACAGGTACTCGGCGACCGAGATCGCCGCGCACGTCACGCTGCCGGAGGATCTGACGCGGCACGCGTTCACCTTCGACTGGGACCGCGTCGTCACCCTGGACACGCACCTGTCGAATCTGGCCTCGAAGTCGTACATCGCCGGCCTCGGGGCGCAGACCGAACCGTTCCTCGCGAACGAGCGTGCGCTGCTGCTGGAACTCTTCCCCGATCAGCAGCTCACCGAGAAGTTCACCACGCTGCTGATCGCCGCGCTGATCGGTGAGAATCTGACGATCGCAGCGCGCTGACCGCCTCGGTTCAGCCCTCCGGCAGCCGCCAGACCTCGGGCAGGCCGGCTGCCGCGCCGTCCGACGAGTAGTCGTGCGCGACGTCGAGCAGCTCGTCCATGCGGGCCTGCCACGCGACGTTCACCGGCAGCGCCTCCAGCTCCGCGAGCAACCGGGCGTAGTCCTCGCACTCGATCAGGTGGAACAGCTCGGTTCCGCTGCGCCAGATCGACCAGCGCTTCGCCCCCGCGGCCCGGATCGCCGCCGTCAGTTCCGCCGGCACCTCGCGGTGCGCGGCCTCGTACTCGGCGATCCGGTCGGCCCGCACCCGGGTGTGCAACGCGATACGCATCATGGCTGCGTTTGTATCACAGAGATCCGAGGTCTCGGCAGCGCTCCGTGGGTCCAAAATCCCATTGCTCCGCGCACCGCCGTATGGGTCAATGGAGACCGGCGCGGCTGAGCGTCCGTGTGGTGCGGACCGGCCCGATCGACTCCGAGGACAGGAGGACTCCAGTGATGCTGCCGCGTTCATCCGCGCGCCGCTGTCGCAGGCCCCTGACCCGGCCGGGCGTGTAGTTCCCGCACGGACCTCGCCGCGCCAGTCTCTTCGCGGGCCGTCAGCAGTACCCTCATTCACTCAGCATCTTGATAAGGATTCAGCATGCCCATGCACGAGCTGCCCGGTGGCGGCACGGTGCCCATCCGGCTGTGGGCCGACCCGGCTTCGATCGAGGAGCAGGCCCTCCGGCAGCTGCACAACGTGAGCACGATTCCGCAGGTAGCGGGCGTCGCCGTGATGCCGGACGTGCACACCGGGATCGGCGCGACGGTCGGCAGCGTCATCGCGATGCGCGGCGCCGTGTGCCCGGCCGCGGTCGGCGTGGACATCGGCTGCGGGATGACCGCGGTACGCACCTCGCTCACGGCCGACGGCCTGCCCGACGACCTCGGCGCCCTGCGCGACCGGATCGAGCGGGCGATCCCGGTCGGCCGTGCCGGCCACGGCACTCCGGTCGACCCGGCGAAGCTCGGCGGCCTCGACACGCTGCGCTGGACGGAGTTCTGGCGCGAGTTCGACGCGCTGGCCCCGGCCGTGCACGCGCGACGTGACCGGGCGCTGAGCCAGATGGGATCGCTCGGTTCCGGCAACCACTTCATCGAACTCTGTCTCGACACCGAGGACCGGGTGTGGTTGATGCTGCACTCCGGCTCGCGGAACGTCGGCAAGGAGCTCGCCGACCATCACATCGGGATCGCGCGCGGCCTGGAGCACAACCAGGGCCTCGTCGACCGGGATCTCGCCGTGTTCCTGGAGAAGACCCCTGAGATGTCGGCTTACCGGGCCGACCTGTTCTGGGCGCAGGAGTACGCGCGGTACAACCGGGTGGTGATGATGGCGCTGTTCCGGCACGTCGTCGCGCGCGCCTTCAAGTCCGCCGCGCCGAGCTTCGGCCAGACCATCTCCTGCCACCACAACTACGTCGCCGAGGAGACGTACGACGGCGAGAAGCTGCTGGTGACGCGGAAGGGGGCGATCCGGGCGGGGGCCGGCGAGTACGGGATCATCCCGGGCTCGATGGGGACCCGGTCGTACATCGTCAAGGGCCTGGGCAACCGGGCCGCGTTCAACTCGGCCTCGCACGGCGCGGGCCGGCTGATGAGCCGGTCCAAGGCGCGCAAGTCCTTCACCACGAAGGATCTGGAGCGGCAGACCGCGGGCGTGGAGTGCCGGAAGGACCTGGGCGTGATCGACGAGATTCCGGGCGCGTACAAGCCGATCGAGCAGGTGATGGCCGCGCAGACCGACCTCGTCGAGATCGCGGCCGAACTGCGCCAGCTCATCTGCGTCAAGGGCTGAGCGCCCGAAACAGTTCGACCGGCGACCGGGCACAGCGTGGGGGTGCCCGGTCGTCGGCCGCCTGGTATCTGGATCGCGCGAACTGTCAGCTCCCCTGTTAGCCGACAGGCCTTGCGCCGCCTGACACGGGACAGCTTGCCAACCCCGCCTCACATCCGACTAACGTGCCAGTATCCCCGCAGGTCAGCTGGCTGTTTTGGCGGGTTTCGCGCGGCGATACGGGCTGACGGTGGGGTCACCGTGCACATGGAAGCGCCACGGGACGTCGGCGGCCCGGCTGACCCCGACTCGCGGACCCGAGCGGATCAGGGCGCCGTCCACGGGCTTGCCGAGCTCGAGCGTCAGCGGACCCCGCGGCGCGCACAGGTCGGAGCCGTCGAGTTCGCGGGTGAGCCCGAGGGCCGTCGCGAGTCGACCGGGACCGCGCGCGAGGTCGGCGTCGACCCGGGAAGCGACGCGCCGAGCGCGGGCGAGCACCAGGCCGTCCACGACCTCACCCGCGCGGATCAGCACTCCTTCGCCGGTTCCCTCCGGCATGCAGACGGTGTTGACCGCGTAGTGCATGCCGTAGATGAAGTACACATACGCGTGGCCGGGAGGGCCGAACATCACCGCGTTGCGCGCCGTGCGTCCCCGGTACGCGTGCGAGGCCGGGTCGCGTGCCCCCGCGTACGCCTCGACCTCGGTGATCCGGATCGTGACGGAACCCTCCCGCGACCGCGCGGTCAGCAGGCAGCCGAGGAGTTCCGGCGCCACCTCGGGCGCGGTCCTGGCGAAGAAGTCGCGAGGCGGCACGGGGCCACTGTACCCGCCGGATGATCGTCAACCTAGGGTTGACGAATGGGCATCGTCAACCTACGGTTGACTCATGACTTCCACACCGAACCTGCAGGACCTCGTGAAGTCCGTCCGCGAGCAGGTGCCCGACAACGACCCGCTCGGCCAGCTGACGAAGGCCGCCGAATACTCCACCGATCTGAACGCCCTCGGCGACCGGCTGCTCGACCACTTCGTATTCCAGTGCCGCCAGGCCGGGATGTCCTGGACCGAGCTCAGCGGTGCCCTCGGGGTGAGCAAGCAGGCCGCGCACAAGCGGTTCAACACGGCCCCGAACTTCCAGCGCCTGACCGTCAAGGCCCAGGCCGTCATGCAGGGCTCGACCAGCGAGGCTCGCGCGCTCGGACACGCCACGTCCGGCACAGAGCACCTCCTGCTGGCCCTGTTCGAACCCTCCGACAGCGTTGCCGCCGTCACGCTCGCGAATCTCGGGGTGAGCCGCGAGGCCGTGCGCGAGCAGATCCTCGCGCGCGATCCCGGCCAACCGGAGGGGCCCACCGCCGCGATCCAGGCCTCCCCGCACGCCAAGACCGCGCTTCGCGGCTCGCTCGACGAGGCGCTGGCCCTCGGCCACAACTACATCGGCACCGAACACATGCTGCTCAGCCTGTACAACGACCCCGAGTACACGTCGGCGAAGATCCTCACGGAGCTCGGCCAGAACCCGACCGCTCTGCATGGCGCGCTGCTGGAGGAGCTGGACCGGGTCATGCGGGAGAAGGCGAGCCCGCAGTAGCCCGGTTTTTCAATATATGAGACAAGATTGACCGGAGTGTGGACGACCTTGCTAGGGTCGCAGTACCGCGATATCCGACGAAGGAGTCCGCATCCGTGTCTGAGACGGCCACCTACACCCATGGCCACCACGCCTCCGTGCTGAGCTCGCACACCTGGCGTACGGCCGAGAATTCCGCCGCCTACCTGTTGGGCGAACTGCGTCCGGGCATGAAGCTGCTGGACGTCGGCTGCGGCCCGGGCACGATCACCGCGGACCTGGCCGCGCTGGTCGCGCCCGGGCAGGTCGTCGGGCTGGAGCACGCGCCGGGCATTCTGGAGCAGGCCAGGTCCACCGCCGCCGAGAAGGGCGTGGCCGAGCACGTCGAGTTCGTGGTCGGCGACGTGCACTCGCTCGACTTCCCGGACGACACCTTCGATGTCGTACACGCCCACCAGGTGCTGCAGCACGTCGGCGATCCGGTCCGGGCGCTGAGCGAGATGCGCCGGGTGTGCAAGCCGGGCGGCCATGTGGCCGCCAGGGACGGCGACTACAGCGCCTTCTTCTGGTTCCCCGAGAACAAGCGTCTCGAGGACTGGAACCGCTTCTACTGCCAGGTCGCCCGGGCCAACGGCGGCGAGCCGGACGCCGGCCGGCACCTGAAGCACTGGGCGGCGAAGGCCGGATTCGCCCGCGAGGACATCCGCGCCACCACCTCGACGTGGTGCTTCAGCACGGATGCCGAGCGCGCGTGGTGGGGTGCCTCGTGGGCGGACCGCGCGGTCAAGTCCGACTTCGCGAAGGTCGCGGTCGAGGGCGGGTTCGCCACGCCCGAGGATCTGCGGCGGCTGGCCCAGGGCTGGCGGGACTGGGCCGACGACGAGGACGGCTGGCTGTGCATCCCGCACGGGGAGATCCTCTGCAGGGTCTGACATACACGCGCTGCCCTCCTGCCCGGGATCAAGATCGCCCGGCGTTACCATCGAGTGATCGGATTTCCGACAGGAGGGCACGGCGATGTCGACCCAGCACGCAGTCTCGGCGAGCACGTCGTTGGCGCACGCCTTGGCCGCGGGCCCGATCGTGCTCGACGGCGGGCTGTCGAACCAGCTCGAGACGCAGGGCGCGGACCTGCGCGACGACCTGTGGTCGGCGCGGCTGTTGGCCGACGACCCCGCCGAGATCACGGCGGCGCACGCCGCGTACTACGCGGCGGGCGCGCGGGTCGTGATCACGTCCAGCTACCAGGCGAGCTTCCAGGGCTTCGCGACCCGCGGCATCGACCACGCGCAGGCCGCGCAACTGCTGCGCCGCAGCGTGGAACTGGCGCGCGAGGCCGAGACGGACGCCGCCGAACGCGACGGCGGCCGCCCCCGAGAGCGTTGGGTCGCCGCGTCGGTCGGCCCCTACGGCGCGGTCCTCGCCGACGGCTCGGAGTACCGCGGCAGGTACGGACTGAGCGTCTCCGACCTCGAAGCCTTCCACGCGGCACGGCTGGAGACCCTCGCGAGCGCCCAGCCGGACGTGCTCGCGCTGGAGACCATCCCGGACGCCGACGAAGCCAGGGCCCTGATGAACCTGGTGCGCGGCTCGGGCGTGCCGTGCTGGCTGTCCTTCAGCGCCTCCGGCCGCAAGACCCGCGCGGGCCAGCCCCTCGGCGAGGCCTTCGAGTTGGCCGCCGACGTGGCCGAGGTCATCGCGGTCGGCGTGAACTGCTGCGCCCCGCAGGACGTGCTCGGCGCGGTCGAGATCGCGAGCTCGGTGACCGGAAAGCCGGTCGTCGTCTACCCGAACAGCGGCGAGTCCTGGGACGCGACGGCCCGGACGTGGCGCGAGGATCCGAGCTTCGACCCGGGCCTGGTGCACTCCTGGATCGAGGCGGGCGCGCGGCTGATCGGCGGCTGCTGCCGGGTCGGTCCGGACGCGATCCGGCAGGTGGCCGAGGCGGTACGCGAGGCGCCGCAGCCCGCGCGGCCCGTCCAGCCCGGGCAGCCCATCCAGTCCGGGCAGCCCGGCGCCGCCGAGCGGTAGGCCGGGCCATCAGGATTCGGGCCGTCAGGATCACGGTCACGGCCTACGCGAAGACTCCGTTCAGCCAGGCCTGCCAGGCGGCAGTCGCCTCCGGCAGCGGGGCCTTGGGCTCGAACAGGTGGTGCGCCGCGTCCACGGTGCCGCCGAACGCGTCGCGTCCGTAGAAGCGGTAGAGCGCGCCGGCGCAGCGCAGCCCGACGAAGTGCTCCGTAAGGTAGTCGATCTCCGACTCGATCCAGCCGAAGTTGGGCACCTCCAGCGAGAGCGGGTCGCCGACCTTGCTCTCCGGTCCGATGCCGAGCGCCGCCTTGAGCACGTCGATCGACCCGGCACCGGCCGAGGACGCGGGCCCGGCGACCGCGAGGAACTCCACCGGCCGACCGGCGAAGTAGTGCACGTACTCGCCGAGGCTGTGCAGGTAGAAGTCCGTGTGCGCGCCGATGCCGTCGTACTGGTCCTCCCAGTCGTCCGACGTGAGCACGCCGCTGTGCACGTAGCGCAGGTACGCCGTGCCGCCGTCGCGCGCCTCGATGATGTAGTCGAGGGCGTTGAAGTAGCCGTCCGGTCCGTCGACGCGGATCTGCACGTGCTCCGGCGGCTGCCAGACCTTGACGTTCGGATCGTCCGGCCCGAGGCCGCCGACCCCGGAGTCCACTTCGATCGGGAACATCCAGGCGGCGGTCTCCCGGGTGATGGCCGCGAAGATCTGCTCGGGCGTGCCGGGGATCACGACCTCGCGGCGGACTTCGAACTGCTTGGACATGGGCTCACTGCTCCTCAGGGTCGGCCGCGGACTCGGCCGCGAGTTCTTCGGCTGTCTTCAGGCTCGGGTGCAGGGCGATGACGATCCGGTGCTTGCGGCCGCCCGGCGCCTTCTCATCGTGGTACTTGGCTACCAGATCCCGCACGGCGAGACTCAGCTCCTCGGCGAAAAGCGCCCGTTCGGCGGCCGAGGCGAAGCGCACCTCGCCGTCGATGGCGAAGGTGGCCAGCGGTTTTCCGGCCTCCCGGGCGCCGCGGACGAGTTCACCCACCTCGCGCAGCAGCCGCGCGGCGAGGGCGAGCAGCCAGCGGGCCGAGAGATGGTCCGGACTGCGGCCAGGGTCCGGCGAGAGCTCGGCGAGCGTGGCCGGGGAGATGACGAACGCGGCGGCGCTGGCCTGCAGCACCCGCTCGAGCATGTTGCCGCGGCGGCGCTCCTCGACCAGCTCCACCAGCCCGTGCTGCTCGAGCTCGTGCAGATGGTAGTTGGCCTTCTGCCTGCTCAGGCCCACTTTCTTGGCGGCGGTGCTGGCCGAGGCCGGTTCGGCGAGGGCGGCCAGCAGCCGCGCCCGCACCGGGTCGAGCGCGCTGCGCGCGGCCTCCGGCTCGTTGATGACGGCGATCTCCTGCATGGAAACAGATCCTTTCCGCTTGACGTCGATTCTCCGACCGACAAGTTTTCCTGTCAAGGAGGCGGATCTTTTCTGCGGGTGCTTGAACCGAAAGCGCACGTGCATCGTGCACCCGGGTGTGAGCACACAAGCGAGCGCGGGAGTCCTGTTCGCGCCCGCGTCCACGGGTAGTATGGCCGAGCCCAGACATCCCCGGACCGGAGCGGAGCCGGTGAAACGCTCTTTCGGCCGAGCGGCCCGCACGTCCGTCGACGGCGCGGTCCAGGCCGCCGCGCGCGCCGACGAGGAACGCCTGCGCGCCCTCTACGAGCAGTACTCCGGACCGCTGTTCGGCTATGTGCTGCGGCAGATGCACGGGGATCGGCAGGCCGCGGAGGACATCGTCCAGGAGACCCTGCTGCGGGCCTGGACGCATCCGGAGGCGCTCGAGCCGGAGCGCGGTTCGGTGCGCGCCTGGCTGTTCGCCGTCGCCCGCAACCTGGTGATCGACGCGGTGCGGGCCCGGCAGGCGCGGCCGCGCGAGGTGGGCGAGGAGCGGCTCGGCGAGGACTGGGCCGGTTCGGTGCCCGACCCGGCCGACGACCCGTTCGACCAGACCCTCGACGCGCTCCAACTCGCCGAGGCGCTCGACGCGCTCAGCGATGAGCACCGCGCGGTGATCGTCGAGACCTACTATCGGGGCGCGTCGGTGGCCGAGGCCGCCAAGGCGCTCGGTGTGCCACCGGGAACGGTGAAATCCCGCACGTACTACGCGTTGCGTGCACTGCGGTCGGCCTTTGCGGAAAGGGGGCTGACGCGATGACAGAGGAAACGCATCAGTGGCGCGAGGAGCTCGGCGCCTACCTGATGGGCGCGCTCGATCCCGACGAGGCCGAGCGCATGCGCCTGCACCTGGAAGAGTGCGCGGCGTGCCGTGCCGAGTACGCGGAACTGGCGCCGGTCGCGGGGCTGCTGGCGAAGGTTCCGGCGGAGGCGTTCATCGCGAGCGCCGATCCCGCGCCCGACGCGACGCCGGATCCGGCGATGTGGGAGCGGCTGCGCTCGCGCGCCGGACTGCCCGGCGCCGCCGAGTCGCCGTCAGCGCCGTCAGAAGCGCGGCTGCGCGCCAACCCGACCCTGCCGAGCGGCCAGCGGCCCGGCGGCCCGGTCCGTCCGCCGCAGCCGAACCCCTCGACGCGGCCGTCGCCGCGACCGGTCCGCCGCTCGCTGCGCCCGTCGACCGCCGCGCTGCTCTCCGGCGTGCTGGTGGCCGCCGCCGCGTTCGGGATCTACGCGGGCACCCGGCCCTCGTCGAGCACACCGGAGAGCGTCGGAGCCGAAACGATAAGCGCCTCGAACGCCGCAGACGGCGTATCCGGGACCGTCCAGTACCGCCCGACCGACTGGGGCAGCTGGGTGCAGATCACGCTGAAGGGCGTCAAGCCCGGGGACGACTGCGTGCTGTACGCGACCGACCGCCGCGGCAACAAGGCGGTCGCCAGCACCTGGTGGGCGCCCTCGCTGATCAGCGAGAGCGCCACCATCCCGGGCGGCGTGTCGATGAACGCCACGGACATCCAGAACTTCCAGGTCACGACGCGGGACGGCGAGGTGCTGCTGACCGTGCCGACCACCTGAGGTCAGTCCCCGTCCTGCTCGGGCTCGCCGGTCGCGATCCACAGGCAGAACGGGTGCCCGTCCGGGTCGAAGTGGACGATGACGTCGTCCTGCGGCTGGAAGTGGGCGACGAGGGCGCCGAGCGAGACCGCGTGCTTGCTCGCGACTTCCAGGTCCTCGACCTGGAAGTCGAGGTGCATCATCATCTGCTGGTCGCTCTGGTTGCCCGGCCACACCGGCCGCCGGTGGTGCTCCTCGATCTGGAAGGAGAGCCCCGCCCCGGCCTCCGGGCGCACCGTCGCCCACTCCTGCTCGTCGGCGCCGATCGTCCAACCGAGCAGCTCGGCGTAGAAGCGGGCCAGCTTGCGCGGCGCCGGGGTGCCTATCACGGTGGCGGTGAGGTTTATCGACGGGCGGGACATGAGGCCTCCAGCGGCTCGAGTCGGGTACTCGGTTCGTCTCAGGGCGCGAAGGTCACCGCCGCGACGGCGCCCGCGTCGTCGACCGATTCGGAGGATACCGGGTCGGTCAGTCCGAAGCGTGCGCAGCCGAGATTCTGGAAGGACGCGCTGAGCCGGCCGCCGAGGAAGGTGAGCAGGTTGGTCGCGGCGGCCGGATCCGGGCTCGCGGCGTTCGAGAATCGGTTCAGATCCAGCTGAAGCCGCGCCGCCTGGATCTTGTCCATGTCCTGGCAGTAGAGCTTGCGGCTCTGCCCCGCGGGCAGCGGCGCCTGGTCCACGCCGACGCGGTAGAGGTTGGTCTTGGTGACGCTGGACGCTCCACCGACCATCGTCATCGGGTCGTTGAGCGGCACGAGCGCGACCGGCGCGGCCTGGTCGGCGTTGGCCTGGATCTCGTCCAGCGCGAGGGACGTCGCGGTGCCTCCGCCGTCGAGATTGCGCGCGGTCCACGGCGTGCAGCCGAGAGCGGGGTCGACGAACGCGTCCACCAGTGCGTTGTCGCTGGGGTTGGAGAGCACTCTCGCGCCGGGCAGTCGGGCGGCGTCGGCCCGGGTGTTCTGAGCCGTGCCGCCGGAGCCGGTGACCAGGTATCGGGTGGTGACGTTGTCGCTCTGGTCCTGGTCGACGATCGAGAAATCGCGCGTGCTCGGGCACGGCTCGCCGTCGTCGGCGGTGCCGAGGGCGGGCACGGTCAGCTTGTGCGCCGCGATCCCGGCCTTCACCGCGCCGTAGAACGCGGCTCCGTTGCAGTACGCGAACTGCCCGAAGACGGAGTTGCCGAGCCCGTTGACGCAGTGATCGACCGCGAGCCCTTTGCCCGCGGACCGGAGGGTGAGGTTGTTTCCGTTGTAGCCGAACCAGATCCCGACCACGGCGTCGGCCGGGAGCACGGGCACGATCGGGGCGACGGCCGCGCGGCGGCCCGCGTCGACGACGAGCGGATCGTAGACGGACAGCGCGCCGGTGGCCGGATCGTAGACGGTGGCCTGCACGAACGCGCTCTGCGCGGGATTCCCCTCGTGGCACGGCCCGTTCGCGGCGTTCGTGGCGGACAGCTGGTAGGCGCTCGCCAAACCGCGGGCGGTCAGCGGGGCGGCCGGGACGGCGAGGGCGCAGTCGGGGTTCGTCGCGGGAATCGGGTGGACGGGGCCGGGCGCCGGCGGCGCCGCGATAGCCGCCGTGACCACTCCTCCGATCAGGAACGGAAGCGCGGCGACGATCAGCAGGTACATGCGTCGGCGCCAGCGGCTGCGGTCGGTCCGGGTACGGAAGTGAATCGACATGGCGAGCTCCTCGGGTGGGTCGCGGGCTGAAGCTGCCCGCCCATGCTGACCCGACCCGGGGAACCGAGGTGACCCGTTCGAGCGAATCGCCAGTGGCGCGCCACCGGGCCGTGTCAGATCACTGCTGGTCAGATCTCATGCGTCTCGTTGTCCCGCGCCGAGATCGTGGGCCCGCCGTATGCCGCGGCGGCGCGCGCGGTGGCGGCCTCGATGCCCAGGCTGTACGCGACGTGCGTCACCATCAGTCTCTTGACTCCGGCGGCGGTGGCCATCTGCGCGGCCTCCTCAGGGGTCGAATGCAGGATGTACTCGGTACGCTGCTCCGGCGAGTCGAAATCGGCCTCGCACACGAACAGATCAGCGCCCGCCGCGAGCTCGACCAGGCTCTCACACGGCGCCGTGTCGCCGGAGTAGACCAGCACCCGGCCCTCGTACTCGGCGCGCAGTCCGTACGCCGGCTGCGAGTGGCGGACCCGGCACACCGAAAGCCGCAGGTCGCCGACCCGGCCGTACCAGTCCTCGGCGATCTCGTGCATCTCGAAGACCTCGGTGACGTCGGTGAAGTGCCCCGCGTGCTCGCCGAAGTACTTCGCGACCCAGCCGGGCGGGCCGTAGACCGGGATCGGCGCCTTCAGACCCATACCGCCGTAGGCCAGACCGTAGAACGCGGTCTGCAGATCGTGGCTGTGGTCCAGGTGCAGGTGCGAGATCCAGATCGCGTCGAGATCGGCCGGATCCACGTGCCGCTGCAGATTCGCGAACGTGCCGAACCCGGCGTCCACCCACACCTTCGCCGCGCCCGCGCGCAGCAGGTAGCCGGAACAGGCGGCGTCCGGAGCGGGGTACGGAGTGGCGGCGCCGAGCACGGTGAGCGTGAAGGTCATGCCGTGATGCTACAAGCGGAGCCAGCACTCGAATAGGGATCATGCGGGTGGGTACGGGTCTTAGATCAGCTCATTCGACGGAGAGGCGGCTGACATGTCCAAGAAGACCAACAAGCGCAAGGCCCGCCGGCACCGCAAGTCGAACCACGGCCGTCGGCCCGCGTAGTTCTGCATATCGATCGCGCGCTGATCCCGCTCGCCGGGCCCGCTCGCGAGACTCACCACGGCCTCCGCTATAGCTTGCTGCGCAGCGCGATCTCGGTGAGTTCGGGGATCCGGTCCTCCGCGAGGCGCGCTGCGAGCCGTACGCCGATCGTGGCGAGCACGAGCCCGTACGCGGCCCCCGCGATCAGCAGCGCGGGCATGCGGACGACCGCCGACACGTGCCCGGTGAGCACGACGGCGACGATGACCGGCGCCGCCAGGATCGCAGTGCCGATGAGGCTGCCGAACGTCGCCCCGAGCACCTGCAGCCGGTATCCCTCGACGGCCTTCGGCGTAGGGCTGCCCGGCCGCTTTTCCACCGGATACGGCAGGATGACGCTGAAGATGTCGCCGAGCGCCATCCCCGCGCCTATACCGGCCAGGTTCACGGCGAGCGCGAGGAATCCCGCGGACGGATGCTTCGCGACGGCCGCCATGACGAACAGCAGGACCGCGAACAGCGGCACGGCGATCAGTGCCATGGCGACGTTCATCCCGGCGAAGTACGCGCGCAGTGGCTTGCGCCCGTGCAGTGCGACCGCGTCGAAGCCGAAGGCGGGCCCGGCCTGGCCGATCGCGTCGCCGTTGAAAATCCCGATGAACGCGGCCGCGAATCCCGCGGCGCCGATCAGGCCACCCATGTACGCAGGCGTACGCAGCGTGCTCGCCGACGACGCCACGACGATGATGACGATCAGGCCCCAGAAGATCTTCGCGCCCGGCTCACGGCGCTGATACACCCAACTGCGTGCCGCGATCGTGCCGACGAGCCCGCGATTCGCGAACGGCAGCGCGGTGCTGTTCACGGACGCCGCCTGGGTGGTCGTGTCCACGGTGACTAGCGCGTGCGCCAGTTCTCTGATCCACAGCGCGCCGAGCAGGACGATGATCGCGGCGAGCAGCAGCAGGCGCAGCAGACCGGTGAGCGGATGCCCGGTGGACGCGTCGTGGATCGCGTGCGCGGCCAGACCCGGCGGCGTCCAGCGCATCCACGCGTCGATCCCGCCGAAACTCTTCGCCGTGAGCTTCCCCTCGGCCGTCATCCGAGGTACGACCTGCACGAACGCCTCGTAGAGCGCGAAGATCGGCAGGATCAGCAGTGCGGCGAGATCCTTACCTCGGCGCGAGCGCAGCAACCCGGCCAGACTCGTGGTCACGAATCGGGCGAGCACGATGCAGAACAGCACCTGCAGGACGACCGCGACCACCGCGAACAGCAGCCCGAGACCGCCACGGGCGAGGCCGATCAGCACGCCGAGCAGGCCGAGAACGTTCGCGAGGGGCCACGCCCCGGACGCCGAGGCGGCGATCAGGCCGATCGCGAGCGGCCGGGTGCGCAGCGGATAGAGCGCGAGCGTGCTCGGATCGAGCGTGCCGTCGAGCCCGAAGACGAGCAGCGGCAGGATCAGCCAGCCGAACGCGAACGTCGTGAACGTGACCGTCGTCAGCTCGACCGCGGCGTCCTGATCGCGCAGCGCGGCCAGGCTCGCGAACACGCCGATCGCGACGATGCCGGCGACGACCGTGCTGAGGATGAACGAAACGCGCGCCTGCCTCGAGGACTTGAGCGCGTTGCGCAGCAGCCGCAGCTTCAGTCGGACGAGGAGCCCAACCACGACAGTCCCTCCCCGTCGTTCGCCCGCGAGCCGACGAGGTCGATGAACGCCTGATGCAGGCTCCTGCCGCCGCGCACCTCGTCGATCGTGCCCCCGGCCACGATCCGGCCCTTGTCGATGATGGACACGTGGTCGCAGACCTGCTCGACCAGCTCCATGACATGGCTGGAGAACAGCACCGTCGAGCCGCTGCCGACGAAGCGGGTCAGCAGCCTGCGGATGACGTCGGCCGACACCGGGTCCACACCCTCCAGCGGCTCGTCGAGGAAGAGCACCGACGGGTTGTGGATCAGGGCACTGCCGAGCGCGACCTTCTTGCGCATGCCGGTCGAGTAGTCCGCGACCAGACGCTTGGCGTCCGGCACCAGGTCGAGCACGTCCAGCAACTGCGCAGCACGCTGACGTGCCTCGGCGGCCGGAATCCCGCGCAGCCGGCCCGCGTACTCCAGCAGCTCCTCGCCGCTGAGCCGCTCGAACAGCCGCGCCTCGGCCGGCACCACCCCGATCAGCGCCTTCGCCGCGGCCGGATCGGCCCACACGTCCACCCCGTTGATCCGGATCCGCCCCAGGTCAGGGCGCAGCAAACCGGTCATCATGGACAGCGACGTGGTCTTGCCCGCACCGTTCGGCCCCACCAGGCCCGCGAAGGAGCCCGCGGCGATCGCCAGATCGATCCCGGCCACCGCCTCCTTCTCCCCGAAGCTCTTGCGCAGGCCCTCCACGGAGATGGCCACCCCACCCATGTCTCCCCACCCTTCTTGACAGGTAGGCACAGCCTAGGGGAACTCCGAGACACTCAGTCGCCTAAAGAACTGCTGAATCCTCTTGTTGCGCTGCTGACAGGAGTGTTGTACTCGCCCGACGAACCCGCGCGCGGCGGGTGCTTCAGCGATGTCGGTGGAGATCACATGAGCGAGCTTGCGAGTAAACCAATGAACACAGAGCGTGCGCGAATCCGCCGACCCGGGGCCGTCGAGGTGGGCTTGTGAGCGACGCGGTTCAGGACCGGGCGGCGACGCCCCCCGTCTCAGGCTCGGGCCAGTTGGCGCACGGCGCGCTCAAGGGCGTGGACTCGATCGTAATGGCCGTCGCGGGCACCGCCCCCGGCTACTCGATCTCGGCGAGCACGGCGGTCCTGGTGGGCGCCGCCGCCCTGGCCGGACCCGCGGCCCTGCTGTGGTGCGGCATCCCGATGCTCGGCATCGCCTTCGCGTTCTCCCACCTCGGCCGCGGCGACGTGAACGCGGGCGCGGCGTACTCCTGGGTGCGCAAGGCGCTGCACCCGCTGCTCGGCTTCATCTCCGGCTGGGCCGTGGTCGTCTCCGCCACGATCTTCATGGTCGCCGCAGCCGTGCCCGCCGGCCAGGCCACGCTCTCGCTGTTCAACGAGAACAGGTCGTGGTCCACCGGCGCGATCACCGCCGTCGGCGCGGTCTGGTTCCTGATCATGGCCGCGATCGTGGCGGCCGGGGTGACGATCACCACCAAGGCCCAGTGGATCATGTCCTGTATCGAGGTGGCCGTGCTGATCGTGGTCGGCATAGCCGCGCTGTTCCACGAGTCCGGCCGGCACGGAGCGGCGTTCTCCTGGAACTGGTTCTCCCCGACCCACTTCGGCGGCGTGTCCGGCTTCGCGGCGGCGGCGCTGATCGCGGCCTTCTACTACTGGGGCTGGGACGTCACCGCGAACCTGAACGAGGAGTCCAAGCAGTCCAAGCTCGCCAACCTCGGCGGCATCATCGGCGTGGTGATCGTCTGGGCGCTGTTCGAGCTGTACACCGTCGACATCAACCTGTTCTTCTCCGGCAACGACATCCAGACCCAGGGCACGGCGATCTCCACGGCGCTGGCCACGGCCGTCGGCGGCTCCCTGATGGGCAAGCTGATGATCATCGCGGTGATGCTCTCCACGATCGCGACGCTCGAGACGACGCTCATCCAGGTCTCCCGCTCGCTGTTCGCGATGGGCCGCGACAACACGCTGCCCAAGGCCTTCGGCAAGATCGACCCGAAGCGCCGCACCCCCGTCGTGGCGACCGCCGTGGTCACGGTCGTCAGCCTCGGCCTGTTCATCGCCTCCGGCTTCATCGGCTCGGTCAGCACGATCATGACCGACGCCATCAACGCCATCGGCCTGCAGATCGCGGTCTACTACAGCCTCGCCGCCTTCGCCGTGACCGTCGCGTACCGCAAGCAGATCTTCACCTCACTGTCGAACGCCCTGTTCATCGGCTTCCTGCCGCTGCTCGGCGCCGGGTTCATGGCGTTCACGCTGATCGAGAACCTCAGCGGCAGCGGCTTGACGGCCGAGGCGAAGTGGATCGGCGTCGGCGCCCTGGCGCTCGGCCTGATCCCGATGGTCTGGTACGTCGTCAAGAAGGTGCCGTACTACGAGCGCCGGGCGCGCCTCGCCTCGGAGGACGAACTCGACGGCCAACTCGCCGAGGCGCTCGTCTAGCCTGGGCTGGTGCTCCAAGGCCGGCGGCCTAGACTTCTCACATGCCTGAGAACTTGATCGCCGGCCCGCCGCCCACCTTCCTGCCCACCGACCCGAAGGCGCGGGGTCTGCTGGACGCGGGGACGCCGCTGAAGGAGGTCGCGGCGGCCTGCCCGACGTCCTCGCTGGCCTGGGCGCTGCTCGCCGAGCAGGCCCTGGACGCGGGCGAGACCGTCACGGCGTACGCCTACGCCCGCACCGGCTACCACCGCGGACTTGACGCGCTGCGCCGCAACGGCTGGAAGGGCCACGGCCCGATCCCCTGGTCCCACGCACCGAACCAGGGCTTCCTGCGCGCCCTGCGCGCCCTGTCCGAGGCTGCCGGCGAGATCGGCGAACTCGAGGAGGCCGAACGCTGCGCCGCCTTCCTCACCGACAGCGACCCGACGGCGCCCCTCAAGCGCAGCTGACACGAAGCGATCGCCGCAGCGACGTGGCCCCGGCCGAACTTGCTTCCGGCCGGGGCCACCCGCGCTCTGACCGCGCCTGACACGACGCGGCCGCCACTGCGAAGTGGCCCCGGCCGAGCGTGCTTCCGGCCGGGGCGACCCGCGCTCTGATCGCGCCTGACACGATGCGGCCGCCGCTGCGAAGTAGCCCCGGCCGAAGCTTCCGGCCGGGGCGACCCGCGCTCCGATCAAGCGCCCCCGTCGAGCGCAACCAGCTCAGCCCGCCCGTCGCCGAGTTTCAGTCTCCGGCCATTTTTCCGACCAGGGCCACGCGCAGCCCGACCGCCCGCAGTCCGACCGTCCCACGGCCCGACCATCGCCGAACTTCCGACCAGGGCCGGGCGCAGTCGGACCATCCCGCAGCCCGACCGTCGTCGAGTTTCCGGCTTGGGCCACGCGCAGCCCGACCGTCCCGCAATCGACTATCCCGCAGCCCGACCATCCTTCCGTCTGATCATCTGCTCCGCAGCTGCTTGGCCAGGAACTCCAGCGCCTTCGGGTACGCGTCGAGCTTGTTCACGCGGCGCGCGAGGCCGTGCCCTTCATCCGCGTAGACCAGCAGTTCGCAGTCGACATCGTTCGCCCTCAGCGCCGCGACGAGCTGCTCTGCCTCGGACAGCGGCACGCGCGGGTCGTTCGCTCCATGGATGACGAACAGCGGCGCCCGAATGTCGTCGATCCGGCTGAGCGGCGACGCCTGCTCCAGGAAGTCGCGGTCCCGCTCTAACGAGCCGTACTCGCGCTCACGCACCGCACGGCGGTACAGCGACGTGTTCTCCAGGAACGTCACCAACGAGGACATCCCGACGATATCGACGCCCGCCGCCCACAACTCGGGCTGGAACGCCACCCCGGCGAGCACCATGTATCCGCCGTATGAACCCCCGTACAACGCGGCTCGGTCCTGATCAAGACCGAGCTTCGGCAGATACACGTGCAGCGCGGCGAGGTCGGCAACCGAATCAAGGCGCAGTCGGACGTCGTCGAGCGAGATCCAGCGCTTGCCGTAACCGTCCGAGCCACGCACATTCGGCACCAGCACGGTGTGCCCGGCCAAGGCCAGCGCCTGCACGAGCGGATTGAACGAGCGCACCGACTGGCCCTCCGGACCGCCGTGGATCCACAGCACCGCCGATCCGACCAGGTCCGGGTCCTGCGGCTGCGTGCTCTGATACACGAAGCACGGGATCAGCTCGCCGTCCGGCGTCGGGACCAGGTGCGAAACCGGCCGGACCAGCGACTCTTCGTCGAGCGGCCCGGTGGACGAGGCGACCGTGGTGGTCTCGCCGCTCGCCACGTCCAGCCGCAGCACGTCACCGGGGACGAGCGGGCCGCTGAACGACAACACGACCTGACTCGAGTCCGGCGACCACACCGGCGCGTTGAACGGGCGCAGCCCGGCCCACCCGTCGTCCGGCAGCACGACTCCGCGCAGCAACTCGCCGGTGAACGCGTCATGCAGGCTCAGCCGGGCGCCGCCATCCACGTTCGCCGCGACGAGCAGCGTGCGGCCGTCCGGCGACAGCGTGCCGCGCACATCGTGCTCGGCATCGGCGACCAACTCGCTCCACTCCCCCGCCACCGGGTCGAGCTGAAGCACGGCGACGAACTCACGGTCCCGGTTGGTGTTGACGATCAGGGCGCTGCCGTCCGGCCGCCACTGCGGGTCGGAATGCTGCGCGTGCTCATCCGCGCCGGTCAGCTCACGCGCCTCGCCGCCAGCCCCGCTGAATCCGATCAGCTGCTCGGACGCGGGCTGCATGCTGCCGACCGACAGCACTCCGTCGGTCCGCCCCGGCGCCACGGCCGCAGCGTCGACGTACCCGCCCCCGTCGTACGCGACCGACTCGGTGCCATCCGCGGTCGAGCGCACCACGACGTCGAAGTCCACGTTGTTGCGCCGGTTGGTCAGAAAGACGATCCGCTCCGCCTCGACCTCGACCAGCCGGTGGATATACCGCGCGTCCCGCACCAGCGGCTCGAGCCCGTCAAGCCCGACCGGCTCCCCGGGCAGCGGATCCAGCCGCAGCACGGACAGTTGCGCCCGCTCGTTGCCCCCGTCGTCGTGCTGCACGATCATCGCACGCTCTCCCCGCAGGTAGCGCCCCGCGCACGGTCCGGGCAGCGCGGTCAACGCCGTCACGCTCCCGTCCGGAGCAAGCTCCACCAGCTGCAACGTGCCGGACCCGTCGTACCCCGCCAGGATCCGCCCCGCATCATCGATGTCGAACGCCCGCCAGACCGGCAGATTCAGAAGTTCGCCAATCCCCATTGCCATGACCCGATCTTAGGCCGCGGACCGAGCCCCGATCCGCTCACGCGTCGCGCGCGAATGGCCGTGTGGTCCTTGCAGACGGCGTCGCCTGCAAGGACCACGTCCGGCTTCGACGCTAGGCCACCAGGGCGGCGAGCTTGCGCAGCGATTCGGTGAGCGCGGTGGTGGTGGCGTCCTTGATCTTGCCTGCCATCATGGTCACGGCCGTGCCCTTGAACTCAATTCCCACCGTGACCAGGGAGCCTTCGTTCCCGTCGTCGACCGAATACTGCTGGCGTACGGAGATGCCCATGGGGCCGTTGCCCTGCAGCAGGTAGGAGCGTCCGGGCTCGAGCTCGGTGACGGTCCAGGACACCTCGGCGGGCATGCCCATCAGGGCCATCTTCTCGCTGTACTTGTTGCCGACGGCCAGCGCGGCCGGGACGCCGTGCGGGAAGTCGGTGTGGATGTCGTTCCATTCGCTGAACCGGCCGAAGTCGGTGATGAGGGCCCACACCTTGTCGGCGGGGGCTGCGACAGGTGCGCTGACGGAAACCTCGGGCATGATTACTCCTTCTCTGATGAGGCCTGCCGACCCAGCACACGCTGGATCAGGTCATTGACCAGGTCGTCCGTGTCCTGCGGGGTGTGAGCCCCGCCGAACACCTGGAAGTCGGGGCGGACGAGCACGACCGCGGCGTCCAGCCGGTCGAACCACGCCGCGTACTTGCCCTCGGTATCGGTCAAACCGCCGGGCCCGAAGTGGACGCTGCGGCCCTGGAGTCGCGACCAGGCGGCGCGCTGGTCCGGGGAGAGCAGTTCGGCCGGGTCGCGGTCTCGGCCGAGCAGGAGGAAGCCGGGCGGCGGAATCGCCTCGTCGAGCAGCACCGCGCGTGCCCCTACGCGGGCCTGGACGCTCAGCGTGCCGCTGACGTCGTCCTCTCGCAGCGTCCCGCCCTGCAAGCGCCAGTTCTTGGACGCGTCCTGGATGTCCAGGGTGCCCATGGCCTTGATCATGGCGTCGCGCTCGGCGCATTCCTTCGGATCGGTGGCGCAGAACATCCGGCCGATGAAGACGGTCTGCTCGATGATCTGCGCGACGTGCGCGGAGCGTTCCGTGGCGTAGTCGTCGAGCAGCGAGTCCCTGCCCTGGCCCCTGACCAGCAGGGCCAGGCGCCAGGCGAGCCCGGCCGCGTCGCGGATGCCGGAGTTGATGCCCTGCCCCATGAACGGCGGCATCTGATGCGCGGCGTCACCTGCCAGCAGCACGCGGCCCCGGCGCCACTCGTTGGCCCAGCGTCCCCGGAAGGTGTAGCGCGCGTGCCGGACCAGGTCGGCGTTGCCGGGGTGGATGCCCCAGGCCTTCAGCAGCCGCCAGGAGTTCTCGTCGGTGTCGACGTTGTTCTGGTCGTCGTCCGGCATGACCATGAACTCCCAGCGCCGCCGACCCGGGCCGGACGGCACGAGGGTGGTCGACCGGGCGGGATCTAGGTGCTGGCACGCGTACGGCAGCCAGTCCGGCGGCGTGTGCGGGAGGACGTCGACCACCAGCCAGTCATGGCTGAAGTCGAGGTCTGTCATCTCCGTCCCGAGCAGGGAGCGGACGGTGCTGTTCGCCCCGTCGCAGCCGACGACGTACGCCGCGCGTATGTGTTCCGGTTCGCCAGGGATCGGGGCGAGGCCGCTGTGCGGACGTATCGTGCCGGTGACTCCGCGGGGTTCGTCGTCGGACAGCGCCTCGAGCGAGAAGCCGCGGCGCTGCTCAATCAGCGGATTGACCTGCACGCGCTGTTCGAGCAGCCGCTCGAGATCGGGCTGCGAGAAGCCCGACATGTTGGCGAATCCGGACTCGGATTCCATGGTGATCTGCGACTCCGCGAGCGTCTGCCCCGAGGCGTCCGTGACCTTGAAGACGTGCCCTTCCTGACCCCAGGGCTCCAGCAGCGGGTCCAGTTCCTCGCGCAGTCCGAGCTGGTAGAGAACCCGCAGATTGTCGTGGCTCAGGGCCACCGCGCGCGGCAGCGGATACGGCTGCGCCCAACGCTCGACCACCGTCACCCGCAGTCCCTGCTGGGCGAGCAGCAGGGCCAGAATCTGCCCGATGGGTCCGGCTCCGGCGATCAGTACGTCGCAGTCGTTTGGTTCGTTCTCGTTTTCGGTCACGGCTCAGCCCAGCGGTCCCAGGTAGGCGGTGCCCCCGTAGGTGTCGGAGAGGGCTTCGAGCGTCTCGGGCCACGGGAGGGTCATCGCGCGGCGCTCGCTCTGCGGCCTGGGCTTGCCGTCCCAGCCGATCTGCTCCATGTAGTAGTAGAGGCAGATCAGGTGGCCGTCCGGGTCCTTGAGGTGCACCGCGTAGTCGATGCCGACGTAGATCTCCTGCGGGAGTCCGTGCACGAGCTCGTAGCCGTGGTCCATCAAGTACTTGGCCGCGTCCCGCAGCTGGGTGAAGCCGCCGACCTGAAGACCGATGCTCAGGCACGAGGTGTGCTCGCTCAGCTCGAGGATGCTTCGCAGGGCCTTGTCAGCCAGCGCGAAGGTGTGATGCTCGGTGCCGGTGCGGAAGTACACGATCCGCCTGCCGTGCAGCTCGACCTCCTCGATGACCTCGAAGCCGAGCATGCCGGTGTAGAACGCGATCATCTCGTCCATGCGCTCGGTGAACAGCGAGACCGGACCGATCCCGGTGACCTTGAAGGGCCGCGGGAGCAGCACGCCGCCGACGACGTGAGTCTCCTCCAGGAGCTTCTCCGACGGGTGGTAGCCGGCGTCGGTGTCGATGCCCTTCGCCTGCGCCTCGCGAACCTCGGCGGCCTCCGACATCTGCGGCAGGCTCGGCATCTCGTCGTTGAACCCGCGGTAGTGCATGCCGTACGGCTTGGACTTGCGCTGCCAGCCGATCTGCTCGATGCCGTAGTACAACTCGATCATGTTGTCGTCCGGGTCGTAGGCGTAGATCTCCCAGTTGCTGCCCGGCATGTCCCGGCCGTAGTGGCCGATCTCCACGCCGCGCTCCCTCAGGTAGGCCTCGGCGTCGATGACCTCCTGCAGGCTGCCGACCTGGAACGTGAGCTGGCTGAAGGTGATGTCCTGCACCTTGCGGTCGTTGCCCCACAGGGTGCCGAAGGTCTTGTGCGCGAGCACCAGCGCGTGGTGGTCGCTGCCGTGGGTGGTGAATATCAGGCGCGGATCGGTCAGGATCTGCTGCACGATCTCCCGCGCGTCGTCGGGCACCTTCTCCAGCACGTTGAGCTCGTCCGTGACGCGGAAGCCGAGCACGTCGGTATAGAAGGTGAGCGCCTCGTCCAGCCGCTCCAGGTTCAGCCCGAGGTGTCCGAGCCTCCGGATCTTGAACGGCCGCGGAAGGAGCACTCCGCCGACGTCGTACGTCTTCGTGTCCTGCTGCTGATCGGTGGTCATCATTGCCCTCCTGTCTCGTTGTCCTAGCTGTTCTGGTTGTTCTGGTTGTTCTGGCTGTCGTCGTCGGCTCGGTAACCGTGGCCCGCGGCCACCGGGTTGCGCAGTTCTCCGATGCCCTTGACCCAGGTGACGAGCGTGTCGCCGGGCTTGAGGTAGACCGGAGGCGTGCGGAACAGGCCGACTCCGCTCGGCGTGCCGGTGAAGATCAGGTCGCCGGGCAGCAGCGGGCAGATGCCGGAGATGTGCGCGATCAGTTCGGCGACCGGGAAGATCATCCCGGCGGTGCGGCCCTTCTGCACGGTCTGGCCGTTGAGGGTGCAGCCGAGTTCCAGATCGTCGGGGTTCTCCAGGGCGTCGGGGGTGACCAGCACCGGCCCCACCGGGCCGAACCCGGGGAAGGACTTGCCCATGGACAGCTGCGGGGAGTGCCCGGCCATCTGGACGACCCGTTCGGAGATGTCCTGGCCCACCGTGAGGCCGGCGACGTAGCTCCACGCGTCGTGCGCGGCCACCCGCTCGGCGCGCCGGCCCATCACGACGACGAGCTCGACCTCCCAGTCGACGTTCCGGCTCGGCAGCGGGATCGCGTCGTACGGCCCGGACAGGCTGCTCCGGAACTTCGTGAAGATCATCGGGTTCTTGGGCAGCATGGCCTTGACGTCCCCGGTGAAGCCCTGGGCCCTGGCCGCCTCCTCCGCGTGGTCGAGGTAGTTGGCGCCGATGCCGAAGACCTGCCGCGGTGCGGGGACCGGGTTCTGCAGCCGGTCCAGCGGCAGCCGCTCACCCTCGAGTTCGGCCGTGGCGGCCCACTCGACCAGGGCCTCCCACCTGTCGAAGATCCCTGCCGGGTCGGCCGGGAAGCGGCCGCCGCTGGCCCGCTCGATGTCGATGGCCGACTCGCCGTCGACGAGCACGGGCCTGTTGTCGATGACTCCAAAACGCATGTTCGCGTCCTCCTTCGGATGGATCGGTTACTTGACGGCGTCCGGGTACCGGACGGCGCTCGGCTCTGCCTGCTCGCTGTCCAGCGGCACGCCGAGCGACCTGAGAACCCCGGCGAGCAGGACGTAGTGCCCCGCCAACATGGGCAGTTCGATGAGCTGTTCCGTGGTCAACTGCTCGCTGAGCCCGTGCCACGTCGCATCGCTGATCACGTGGTCCGCGTGCAGTTCGTCGACCGCGGCCACCAGCAGTCGATCCCGCGGCGCCCAGGACTGGTTGGCGTGGCCGGTGAGTGCGGCGAGTTCGTAATCGGTCAGCCCCACGTCGGCGCCGAGCGCGAGATGGTGTTCGAGCTCGTACGCGCTGCCGCACAGCGAGGCGGTCCTGATGATCAGCAGCTCCCGCTCCCGGGCGGGGAACGCCGAGCTCATCAGCAAGTGCAGGCAGAAGGGCAGCCAGGCGCGGAAAAGCGCGGGGTGCTGGACCACGGTGCTGAAGAGGTTGGGCGCCTCATCCCCCAGCACTACCTCAAGCAACTGACGCTGCTCCTCCGTGCGCTGCGACGGTTCGGCCGGCTGAATTCTGGACATGTCTCAGCTCCTGCTCAGATGACGGGTGTGGTGTCGGCGTCCTGGGTGACCACGCCGCGCCGGTAGAGCAGGCCGCTGATGACCATGCCCGCGGCGAAGAAGCCCGCCGCCCACCAGAAGGCGGTGTGATAGCTCTGCATGGCGGCCTGGGCGAGGACAGCGGGGTTTCTCGGGTCCTTGCCGACGAGGTAGTGAGTGGCGGCGCTGGCGGAGAGCGTGGTCAGCAGCGCTGTGCTGATGGAGCCACCGACCTGCTGCATGGTGTTGACGCCCGCTGAGGCGACACCGGCGTCCTCGGCAGCCACACCGGAGGTGGCGACGCTCATGGCCGGTGCCATGACCAGGCCGAGGCCGAGGCCCGTGACGACTAGCGGTGGTAGCACGTGTGCGGTGTAGCTGCTGGTGAGGTTGAGGGTGGTCATCCAGGCCAGGCCGGCGGCGGATACGCCCATGCCTACCGGCACGCTGGATTTCGGGCCCAGGCGGGGAAGCAGGAGGTTGTTGGCGAGGATGGTGGTGGCCATCAGTGCGGCGACCATGGGCATGAACGCCAGGCCGGTCTTGACCGGGGAGTAGCCCAGGCTTTCCTGGAGGTAGTAGGTCAGGAACAGGAACACCCCGAACATGCCTGCGCCGCTGATCAGGATGGCGATGAAGGATGCGCCGCGGTTGCGGTCCAGCAGGACGCGTAGCGGTAGTAGTGGCTGGGTGGCCTTGGTTTGCCAGCCGGTGAACGCGGCGATCAGCACACAGCCGGCGATTAGCAGGCCCCATGCGGACGGGGAGTGCCAGCCGTGTGTCTCGGCGTTGGAGAACCCGTACACCACGCAGAACAGCCCGGCTGATACCAGGACGGTGCCGGGGACGTCGAGGGTGGCGGTCTTGTCGCGGGTACTGCGGGTCAGTAGCAGGGCCCCGCCGGCGAAGGCGATGGCGGCGAAGATCAGGTTGACGTACAGCGTCCAGCGCCAGTCGAGGTACTCGGTCAGCAGACCGCCGAGCAGCAGGCCGATGGCGGCACCGGCGCCCGCGACCGCGCCATACGCGGTGAACGCCTTCGCACGCTCCTTGGTGTCGGTGAACGTCGTGGTCAGCAAGGAAAGCGCCGCGGGAGCCAGAAGGGCGCCGAACAGGCCTTGCGCTGCACGGGCACCGACCAGTTGGACGAAGTGGTCGGCCGATCCGCCGACGGCAGACGCACCCGCGAAGCCGACCAGGCCCACCAGGAAGGTGGCCTTGCGGCCGAACAGGTCGGCGATGCGGCCGCCGAGGAGCAGAAGACTGCCGAACGCCAGCGCGTAGGCGGTGATCACCCACTGCCGGTCGGCGTTGGAGAACGCCAGGGCCTTCTGGGCGGAGGGCAGTGCGATGTTCACGATCGTCGCGTCCAGGGTCACCATCAACTGGGCGATACAGATGACGGCGAGGATCAACCATCGGTGGCGGGACGTCGGATTCGGGGTAGGCGGTGCCGTACCGCCGACCTTGACCGTGTCGGCAGATGTTCGAGGCATGATGTGATCTCCAGTTAGGGGCGCCCTGGCCGGGCGAATCAGGGGTTTGGTGTCTCCGGCAAGACCGCTGGCAGGAGCACCAGGTCGAGGCACCGGGTGAGGTATTCGAGGTCGGCGAGGCCACCGCCGAACAGCGGGCGCATGAAGGCCGCGCCGAGCAGTAGTTCCGGAAGCAATCCCGCCGCCGGCGGCCGAGTCGGGAGTTCGCCGCGTTCCACGGCGCGGTCGATGAACCCGTCCAGTTCGACGAACCAGGGCTTCACCACCGTCGCCTGCACCGCCTCGTGCAGATCCGCATCGGTGAGCATGGCGTGTCCCAGCCCGGCGAACAGCGCCGTGTGCTCGTCCGCGTTGGCACCCAACACCGTGACCAACGTCAGCAGATCACCGCGGAGCGAGCCGGTGTCGATCTCCTGGGGCCTGACCGGCCGCGTGGCGTAGAGCGCGGCGGCGACAAGGTCCGGCTTGGTCGGCCATAGCCGGTAGAGCGTCGCCTTGCTGCAGCGCCCCCGAGCCGCGACCAGGTCCATCGACAGTTCCTCGTAGCCGACCTCGCGCAACACGTCCATGGCCGCATTGAGCAGCTCTATCTCCCGCTCCGGGGTCATCCGGGGGCGGCGGATGATCGGCGTTTCGGCTGCCTCGTCGGCCATCGGGAACCTCCATAAAGTACAGAACAGTTTCGTACCATTAGAGTAGCCCGAGGTCGGGAGAAACGCAACCGTACTATCCCGTTGCCGCAATCGGTCGGCGGGCATAGCCTGAATTTCGTACACGAGGCCCGGAATGCGCCGCGGATCGCGTTGAGTACGTGGACGATCCGCGACTGCCGCCTCGGGCCTCCTGGTTCTTGCACCAGGTGAGGAGAACGGCATGACTACCACGGATGCGGTCCGGACGCCGACGACACCCGGCGTGCTGCAGGACCCGATGACCAACCACGGGGTCGCGTTCAGCGCCTCCGAGCGGAACGCGTACGGGCTGACCGGCCGGCTGCCCTCGACCGTGCTGACGCTGGACCAGCAGGCGCAGCGCGCGTACCGGCAGTTGCTGCGCCAGCCCGATGACCTGGCCAAGTACGTGTACCTCGAGCAACTGCACGACCGCAACGAGGTCCTGTACTACCGCGTGCTCGCGGACCATCTCGCCGAACTGCTGCCGGTCGTCTACGACCCGACCGTCGGCGACGCGATCGAGCAGTACTCCGAGGAGTACCGCCGGCCTCGGGGGATCTTCCTCTCGATCGACGCGCCCGACGACATGGAGACCGCCTTCCGCACGCTCGGACTCGGCGCGGACGACGTCGAACTGCTGGTGTGTACGGACGCTGAGGAGATCCTGGGCATCGGCGACTGGGGTGTGGGCGGGATCGAGATCGCGATCGGAAAGCTCGCCATCTACACCGCTGCCGCCGGTATCGACCCGCGCCGGGTGATCCCGGTATCGCTGGACGTCGGCACCGACAACGAGGCCCTGCTCAACGACCCGCTGTATCTGGGCAACCGGCACGCGCGGGTGCGCGGCGCCGCGTACGACGCGTTCGTCAAGAAGTACCTGGAGACCGCGTCCAGGATGTTCCCGAACGCGCTGCTGCACTTCGAGGACTTCGGCCCGGACAACGCCCGACGGATCCTGGAGACCTACGGCCACCAGTACCGCATCTTCAACGACGACATGCAGGGCACCGGGGCGATCACGCTGGCCGCCGTGCTCTCCGCGGTGAAGGTGACCGGCGTGCCGATGCGCGAGCAGAAGCTCGTGGTGTTCGGGGCCGGAACCGCCGGTGTGGGGATCGCGGACCAGATCCACGATGCGATGATGCGCGACGGCGCCAGGGCGGAGCAGGCCACCTCGCAGATCTGGCTGGTGGACAAGCAGGGGTTGTTGACCAGCGACATGACGAACCTTCGCGACTTCCAGAAGCCGTATGCCCGCAAGCCTGAGGAGGTTTCCGGCTGGAGCGGCGGCGGGACGATCTCGCTGCTGGAGACCGTCCGCAACGCGGCTCCGACAGTCCTGCTCGGCACCTCGACCGCGCACGGCGCGTTCACCGAGGCCGTCGTCAAGGCCATGGCGCAGGGGGTCGAGCGGCCGATCATCCTGCCGATCTCCAACCCCACCTCGCAGATCGAGGCCGAGCCGCAGGACCTGATCGCCTGGACGAACGGCAAGGCGCTGGTCGCGACCGGGCTTCCGTTCGGACCGATGCAGTACGACGGCGTTACCTACAACTTCGGCCAGGCCAACAACGCACTGGTCTACCCCGGGCTGGGACTCGGCACGATCGTCTCCGGCGCCGGCACGGTGACCCCGGCCATGCTGATCGCGGCAGCCGAGGCGGTCGCCGGTCAGGTCGACGTCGGCGCCCCCGGCGCTTCGCTGCTGCCGGCGGTCGAGAACCTGCGGGCTTCGACCGCGACCACCGCGGTCGCCGTGGTGCGGGCCGCCCAGGCAGACGGCGTCGCCACCGCGAAGATCGACAACGTGGTGCAGGCGGTCCAGGACGCCATGTGGCAGCCGACGTACACCGACGGCGGCGCGTCGTGACCGGAGCGTCCGGACAACCCGGCGCAGCAAGGCAACAGGGCGCGCCGCGACAGCAGGGGCCGAAGATGCTGGACGTGCCGATCGGCCTGTCAGCAACCGGAACCCGGCGCGAGACCGACTCCATGGGCGCCATCGACGTGCCCGCCGACCGGTACTGGGGCGCGCAGACCCAGCGTTCGCTGATCCATTTCTCGATCGGCGACGACCGCATGCCCAAGGCCGTCTACCACGCCTACGGTCACGTCAAGAAGGCCGCCGCGATCGTCAACGGACGCGCCGGCCGGCTGCCGGGCTGGATGGCAGAGCTGATCGAACGCGTCGGCGGCGAGGTGATCGCCGGAAAGCTCGACGAGAACTTCCCGCTCTACGTCTGGCAGACCGGCTCGGGCACGCAGTCCAACATGAACACCAACGAGGTGATCAGCAACCGCGCCATCCAACTGGCCGGCGGCGAGCTGGGGAGTAAGACCCCTGTGCATCCCAACGATCACGTGAACCTGGGACAATCCTCGAACGACACCTTCCCCACCGCCATGCACATCGCCGCCGTCAAGGAGGTCCACGAGCACCTGCTGCCGGCCGTGCAGGGGCTGCAGCGCTCGATCGAGGCCAAGGCCGAACGATGGCGCGACGTGGTCAAGATCGGCCGCACGCATCTGGAGGACGCGGTCCCGCTGACCGTCGGGCAGGAATGGTCCGGCTACGCCCACCAGCTCAAGCAGGCCATGTCCGCCGTCACCACGTCCGCCCAGGGCCTGTTCGAACTCGCCGCCGGCGGCACGGCGGTCGGCACCGGCCTGAACGCGCCGGAGGGCTTCGCCGAGGAGATCGCCCACGAGATCGCGCAGGCGACCGGATATCCGTTCGTCACCGCCGCGAACAAGTTCGCCGCGCAAGGCGGCCTGGATGCCATGGTCAACGCCTCGGCGGGTCTGCGGGCGCTGGCAGTGCCGCTGATGAAGATCGCCAACGACATCCGGTGGCTGGCCTCCGGACCGCGCTGCGGACTCGGCGAGCTGATCCTGCCGGCCAACGAGCCCGGGAGCTCGATCATGCCCGGCAAGGTCAACCCGACCCAGTGCGAGGCCATGGTGATGGTCTGCATCCAGGTCCTGTCGGAGGACTCCGCGATCGCGTTCGCCGGCTCGCAGGGCAACTTCGAACTCAACGCGATGCGCCCGGTCATCATCAACAACTTCCTGCACTCGGCCACGATCCTGGCCGACGCCTGCCAGAAGCTGCGCGAGTACTGCGTCGACGGCGCCGAGCTGAACAGTGAGCAGGTCGAGCGCTACGTCGACCGCTCGCTGATGCTCGTGACCGCGCTCTCCCCGGAGATCGGCTACGACAAGGCCTCCGCGATAGCCCACAAGGCCAACGACGAAGGCACCACGCTGCGCGAAGCCGCCCTGGCCACCGGATACGTCACCGCCGCCGAATTCGACCGCATCGTGAATCCAGCGGAGATGGTGCGGCCGAACGGCTCATGATCAACGGGTTGTAGATCTTTCACGTCCGCGGCGACATCCGTGGTGACTCCCTGTGTCGTCAACGAGGTGCCTGGCTTCAGTCCTCAGATCGCGCACGCGATCTTGGCCAACTCGAAGGCCGCCGAACTGCTCGACACCCCAGCAGGCAAGGCCGTCGCCGCCAGCGGCGGAGTCGCGGCACTGCACTCGCAGGCATGCTCGACGAGACCGAGACGACTGCCAAGACGGTTGAGTCCTCGATTGAAGGAATCCTGAATCAGATAACTACAGAGGGTGGCGAGTTACGCGGCTATCCTGGTCGGACTCTAAGACGCGGAAGGCCGGGCTGCATTCATGTCCCACCTGATCGACAACGCGGGCGCGGTTGTCTGCCTGATCGGTGGACTCGGGCTTCTCGGTGTCTCCGTCCACGACCTCAGACTCCTGCGGCTCGCCCTCTGGGGCGAGAAGACCAAGGGATACGTCGAAAACGCCCGATCATCAGACGGGACCCCTACGGCGACCCGACACAATGGTCAGCCACGACGGTCTTCCATATCCATGAGGCGGGCAAGCGCACGACCATCAGGTGCACCGACATCATGTACATCGCGTACACCAAGGGCCAACAAGTAACAGTCCACTACCGGCGCAAGCGTCCGGATCGATGGGCCACGATCCGTGATCCGAAGTCCGCCCTGGGACGCGCAACCGGATTCGGGGCCTTCGCCCTGTTCCTAATCGCGCTCTCCGGCTGGTTGCTCCTGCCGAATTTCTGACCTCGGCGCTGCGAGGCAACTCCGGCAGCATGCCTCAGACGTGGCACCGGGTCTTGGGCCTCCGCCCACGCGAGAGCCTTCGTATCAACGCCCGTAGTCTCAGTTTCAGTCCCAGTTCGCTCAGATACCTCGGTGTCCGCCGACGTACGTTGATACGGCTGACCTGCACGAGCGGGCAACCACGTACGTCGGCGGACACCGGGTGATCGAGCTTAAATCTCCCGGGATGCAGCCCGATCTTCTTCGGTGCAACCCGGCGCTGACTGATCTCGCCCGGCACACTTCGATCCTCTCCGATCGGGCCTGTTATTTTGGTCAGGCCTCTGCGGCCCCCGGTGTCACCAGGCCGGTCTCGTATGCCGCGACGACCGCCTGCGCCCGGTCCCGCAGCTGGAGTTTCGCCAGGATGCGGGCGACGTGCGTCTTGACGGTCGCCTCGCTCAACTGCAATTCCGCAGCCAGTTCGGCGTTGCTTAGCCCGCGGGCGAGCAGTCGAAAGACCTCGAGCTCGCGCGCCGTGAGCGCCGCCAACTCGGCGTGCCCCGTGCGGACCCGCGGGCCGGCCGGCTCCGGAGGCGGCGCGGCGAACTTCTCTACCAGCCGCCGCGTGATCACCGGCGCGAGCAGCGCGTCCCCGGAACGCACCAGCCGCACCGCGTTGACCAGATGCTCCGGCGTCACGTCCTTGAGTAGAAAGCCGCTCGCCCCGGCGGCCAAAGCGTCGTAGACGTACTGGTCGAGGTCGAAGGTTGTCAGGATGATGACACGCGGCGCCGCGTCCCCCGGCTCGTCGAGGATGCGACGCGTCGCCTCGAGCCCGTCGAGCACCGGCATGCGGATGTCCATCAGCACGACGTCTGGCTGCGTTCGCCGCACGGCTTCGACCGCCTCGATGCCGTCCCCCGCCTCGGCCACCACGTCGATCCCGTCGGCCGCGAGGATCATCCGGAATCCGGTACGTACGAGTTGTTGGTCGTCCGCCACCACCACGCGCAGGCCCTCGCCCGTGGGCCCTGCGTCTTCCGCCACGTCAGTCACACCGCGTCCTCGACCGGAAGGGGTATCTCCACCCGCACACGATATCCGCCCTGCGCCCGCGGCCCCGCCCGCACGATGCCGCCGTGCACCGCGACGCGCTCGCGCAGACCTATCAGACCTCTGCCATTCCCGCTCGCAGCGCTCTGCCCCGGCGCACCGCCGGAGTCGGCGATGTCCAGGCCCAGCCGAGTCGGCTTGTAGTCCACGAGGATGTCCACGCTGGCGCCGGATGCGTGCTTCACCGTGTTGGTCAGGGCCTCCTGAACCACGCGGTACGCGGTGAGATCCAGCCCGGGTGGGAGCGATCGGGGCTCGCCGAGCACACGGTAGGCGATCGGCACGCCGGTCGCGCGTATTCGGGAGACCAACGGCTCCAACTGGTCCAGGCCCGGCTGCGGCGCGAGTTGATGCTGTGCCCGCGCCGATTCCGTCAGCAGGCCCATCACCTGACGAAGCTCGGTCATGGCCGCGCGCCCGGCGGATTCCACCTCCAGCAGGGCCTGCGTCGCTTGCTCGGGATCACGTTGCAGTGTCTTGCGCGCCGCGCCGGCCATCACCACCATGACGCTCACGTTGTGCGTCACGATGTCGTGCAGGTCGCGTGCGATGCGGGATCGCTCGGCTTCGACGGCGAGGCGGATCGCCTCCTGGTGCTTCTCCTCCCGTGTTCTCTGCCGTGTGGCCACGTCCGTCGCGGCCTGTTTTCGGATCTCGGATCCGTAGAGTGCGACGCCGATCAACAGCGGCACGGCGATCGGAAGCGTAAGCAGTTTTCGGTCCGGCAGGAGCAGGAAGTAGCCGTACTTCCAGAGCTCGACGCAACTGATCGGCAAGGCCGCGAGCGAGAGCCGCCGATACGGGCTGTACGTGGCCGCCGAGTACGACGCGATCAGCACCGCCACCCCGACCATGATGAACGGCACCCGGAAGAAGTTCAGTTCCAGCAGCAGCAGAGCGAGCCCGACGAGCGGGAGACGCCGACGGATGGACAACGACACGAAGACCCCGAGCGCGGCCGCGATCATCATGCTCTTCGGCGCGAGGATGTTCGCGTATCCGGGGATATGGAACGTGTACGCGCGCTCCGGCTTCATGGGTACCGCGACGCAGAAGGCGAGGATGAAGTCGAAAAGCCGCTCGCGCCGGCTCGGCCGGGGCGCGGGCCCGGTCGGCCTTATCCAGCGCGCCCTGCCTTCCGGGCCGCCGCCCTCTTCGTCACGTGTCAACCATTTCACGTCTCCATTCTGAAGAGCCCGGTCACTTCTGCGCATCGGTCGAGCGGGCCATCTTTTCGCGCGAGATCGAACTACATCGATCGGATGATGCCCAATGGCATTCAGCGAAACGGAGTAATGGCAGGGCGGTCAGCGGAGCGTGGCGATGCGGATTCCCAGCACGATCATCGTGACGGCGATCGCGCTGTCCAGCACCCGCCAGGCGAGCGGCCGGGCGAACAACGGCCTGGCGAATCGCGCGCCGAATCCGAGGCCGCAGAACCAGAGAACACTGGCCGTGCACGCACCGACAGCGAACATCCAGCGATGCGTGCCGTATCCGGCGGCCACCGAACCGAGCAACAGCACCGTGTCCAGGTAGACGTGCGGGTTGAGCCAGGTCAGGCCGACGCACGTGAGAACACTGCCGCGCATCGAGGGGCGCGCCGACGCCTCCCCGTCATCCGCCCGCAACGCCCCTGGCCGCAGCGCCCGCCGCGCCGCCAGCACTCCGTACGTCACGAGGAACGCCGCACCCGCCCACGCGATCACCGTCAACACGCCGGGCCTCAACTCCACGAGCGCGCCGAGCCCGGCAACGCCTGCCGTGATGAGCAATAGGTCGGAGACCGCACACACGGTCACGATCGCGGGGACGTGCTCGCGGCGCAGCCCCTGCCGCAACACGAAGGCGTTCTGCGCACCGATGGCGACGATCAGGGACAGTCCGGTGCCGAGCCCGGCGACCAGGGCGAGGAGGTCTTGAGTCATATCCGGACCGTAACCGGGCCACCTTTCGACAATCCAGCTAATGTTTCTTGGATACCATTAGAGATCATGATGCAAGAGCTTCCGCTGGACCAGGTCCGCACACTGCTCGCAGCCGTCGACGAGGGCACGTTCGACGCCGCCGCTGCCGCGCTGCATATCACGCCCTCCGCCGTCAGCCAGCGTGTGAAGGCGCTGGAACAGCGGATCGGCCGCGTGCTGCTCACCCGGACGAAGCCGATCGCGCTCACAGACTCGGGCGAGGTGCTGGTGCGCTACGCGCGCCAATTCGTCCGTCTCGAGGCGGACGCGGCAGCGGAGCTCGGCCTCGACTCGGAGCATCAGGCCCCGACGACGATCGCGGTCGCCGTCAACGCCGACTCGCTCTCCACCTGGTTCCTCGATGCGCTCGCCCAGATCCCCGACTCGCTGCGCGTCGGCTTCGAACTGCTCCGCGAGGACGAGGCGTACACGGCGGCGCTACTCCGGCGCGGACGCGTCGCCGCCGCCCTGACCAGGGACGCAACCCCCGTGACCGGCTGCCGGGTCACAAAGCTGGGCGTCATGCGCTACCGCGCCTCGGCCAGTCCCGCCTACGTCGAACGTTGGCTCGCCTCGGGCCCGATCGAGCAGACGCTGCCCGCCGCGCCGATGCTCGTCTTCGACCGGTACGACGAACTGCAGGACGACTTCCTCAGCGCCCTGACGGGGCGCCCGGAAAACCGCGCACAGACCCGCCACCTGATCCCGACGTCGGAGGCCTTCCTCAGCGCCGTCGCCCGAGGGATCGGCTGGGGCATGATCCCCGACGAGCAGGCCGCCCTCCTGCCCGAGGATGCGCTCGTCGAGGTGGCGCCGGGCCGGGTCGTCGACGTGCCGCTCTACTGGCAGCAGTGGAAGCTCGACTCGCCCGCCCTCAAGGCCCTGTCCGACGCGGTGATCTCGGCGGCGCAGGTGATCGGCCGTAAGCTTGCGCAATGACAGAACCGCACGCCGCGTCCTCCCCCATCGCCTCCATGCTCGACGTCGCGCGCGAGCAGGCCCGCCTGGGATTGGCCGAAGGCGGCATCCCGATCGGCGCCGCTCTGTTCCACAAGGACGGCTCGCTGCTCGGCGTCGGCCACAACCGCCGGGTCCAGGACGGCGACCCGTCCATGCACGCGGAGACCGCGGCGTTCCGGGCCGCGGGCCGGCTGCGCGGCTATCAGGACACGATCATGGTGACCACGCTCTCGCCCTGCTGGTACTGCTCCGGCCTGGTGCGCCAGTTCGGCATCGGCCAGGTCGTGATCGGCGAGGCGACGACGTTCCACGGCGGGCACGACTGGCTGGCCGAACACGGCGTCGGCATCACCCTGCTCGACGACGCCGCATGCATCGGCCTGATGCGCGACTTCATCGCCGCCCGCCCCGAACTCTGGTACGAGGACATCGGCGAGTAGCCGAGGACCAGCTCAGCCGGCGTTCACCCGGAACCGCAGCCGGCAGATGACGGCGTCCGTGTGCCGTCGGACCGCCCGGTCGAGCACCGCGCCGCGCCGCGCTGGTTCTGCAGCAGCCGCAGCCAGGGCCACGTGAGCTGCATCTCCGGGATCAGCACAATGAGACGGTCGTGGTCGTGCGCAGCGCGCCGAAGCCGTTGAGCAGCGCACGCCCCTGCCAGCCCGCGCCGCGCTCTTCCCACCAGTGCCGCACCATTCCGACCTGGGAGATCGTGAATCCGATGAACACTCCGATGGCGAAGACCGGGACGAGGGCCTGGGTGTTGCCGTTCGAGACGACCAGCAGCACGAGCGCGGCGCCCGCGAGCACGCTGACGCCGTGCCGGTAGACCTGGCGGTCGGCGCGCAGGGCGAAGATATGCGGCAGATGGTTGTCCCTGGCCAGCAGCGACGCGAGCACCGGCAGGCCGCCCAACGACGTGTTCGCGGCGAGGGCGAGCAGCAGCATCGTGGAGAACTGGACGACGAAGAACCCGATGTTGTGGCCGAGCGCGGCGCCGGTGAGCTGCGCGAGGACGGTCTTCGTGCTGTTCGGCGCGACGTGGAACTTGCCGATGAGCACGGACAGCCCGATCAGCATCAAACCGAGCAGCGCGCCGAGCGCGACCTCGGTGCGCTGGGCGCGCTTCACTCGCGGCCTGCGGGGGGTGTGCGCTGACTCCACGTCATCCCCTTCACCCAGGCACCCAGTCCGCTTCAGGATCAGTGATCACGGTGGCCGCCGCCGCCGCTTGGGCGTTAGAGATCCGTTTGGGTTTGGGGGCTGACGGGAGGCGTCAATCGTCTGACGCGTCGTCCGGTTCCGTCGCGTAGAAGAAGGTCAGCAGGTTGACCTGCACACTGTCCGCGCCGCGCGCGTGCACCTCACTGTTGAACTCCTCGACCAACCCGTGGAAGCGCTCGGCGAACTCCGCCGCCCGCTCGCGCGGCATCCGGAAGTCGCAGATCGCACCGACGGAGCGGATATACGGCGGGTGCTCGAGGTTGTCCTGCGGGTGCGCGTACGTGCGGCCGGAGTGCAGTGCAGCCTCGTAGCGGGTGAAGTAATCCTCGACACCCGCGCCTACCAGGCCGAGGAGTTCCTCGGACAGCGGCGACTCGCGGTCCGTGGCCGGCCGCTCCGGGTGCACGCCCCAGCCCTTCTGGGCGACGCGGTAGTGCTGCTCCACGATGCCACCTACAAGGCGCAGCTCCGCGACCTGGATCAGGTTCACCGCCAACAGTTGCTTCATGTGCCGGTATAGCTTGGTCGTAGGCTCGCCGAGTTCCTCAGCGAGCTGCTTCACGGTCATGATGCGCGCCTTCTCGTGCACGTTCCTGCCGAGCGCGCGCATGATCTTCTGCCGCAGCGGATCGGCAAGGGCCTTCATCGTCGCGGCGTCGTCGATGTCGCGGAACTCGATCAGCTCGGGTAGCGGCTGTGGACCGAGCGGGAGCGTCGCCTCAAGCTCGACCTCGACCGCCGACTCCGTCGATTTCGCATCGTTTCTCGCCATGACGGCAATGGTACACGACTTTGCGACCATTTCCCTTGACAGCATCATTCACGTATGCGTGAATGATGCTCGAGGCGCGAACCGTGGGGCGCCGATCCTTGAGGGGTAGGGACAGATGAGCACCATGACCGAACCGGTGGCCGTGCGGACAGCGAGCAACGACACATCGGAGGCGGACGGAGACGCGCCACGGATACGCGCCGACCACGCACTGCGCACGATCTACGTCGGAAGCTTCACCGCGTTCATCGGCATCACGATGTCCGAGGTCGTCTTTCCACTGTTGGTGCTCGGCTTCACCGGAAAGCCGCTGCTCGCAGGCCTGTTCGGGACGATCCAGTTCACCGCGCTCGTGCTCGCCTCGGTGCCGGCCGGGAACTTCGTGGACCGGCACGATCGTCGGCTCGTGCTGATCGTGAGCGAGACCATCCGCGCCGCACTCGCCACGGTGCTCGCGGTGACGCTCGCCGCCGGGCACGTCTGGCTCGTCGAGATCTACCTCATCGCGTTCGTCCTCGGCGTCTGCGAGCCGCTGAGCAGCGTCAGAACGCTGGCGCTGCGATCGATCGCGCCTGACTCGCAACTGACGCGAGCGCTTTCGATCCAGCAGGTCGTGAGCAGCGTCGCGCAACTGGTGGGTCCGGCCGTCGGAACCGTGCTCTACTCGGTCAACCGCTCGCTGCCGTTCGTCGCCGTCGCCGTCGGCATGGGCGTTTCAGCGCTCTGTGCCGCCCTCGCGCGCTTCGACGGCAAGCCGAAGCCCGCTGCCGAGACCGGTCCCGTCGCGTCCGGGGCCAAGAGCGAGCCCGAGAGCGCCTTCGCCGGCCTGCGCATCATCTGGAGCAACCCCGTGATGCGCGGAACGATGCTCTTCATCATGCTGATCAATCTGATCGGCGTGCCGCTCGACCTCGTGCTGATCCTGCAGGCGAAGCACGAGGGCGTACCCACACACTTCGTCGGTCTGGTGCTCGCCGCCTTGGCGGCGGGTGGCGTCATCGGCGCTCCCTGCATACCCAAGCTGTACAAGCTCTTCCGGCCGGGCCAACTCCTGGTCGTCTTCGGCGCCCTTATCTCCATCTCCTGCCTGATGACAGGGCTCTTTCAGCTCGGCGGCTTCTGGATGGCCGGATGGCTGGCCGCGATCGGCTTCGCCGTCCCGGCCGCGCAGGTGCTGGTCGATGTGCTCATACTCCAGCAGGTCCCCGACCACCAGCGCGGCCGCGTGCTGACCGCGGTGATGACGTTTATGGGCTTGGGCATGCCGATCGGTGCGGCCTTCGGCGGCAGCGTGCTGCAGATCGCCTCCCCGTCGACGGCCTTGTACGGCGCGGCGGTCGCGATGGCCGGAGTCGCGGCGTTCGCGGCCTCGCAGCGGAACCTGCGCGCGGCTCAGTGGCCGTCAGCGAGCTGAGTCGGATCGTGAATTTCGACCGGATTCATCAGCAGACGCAGGCGGAGCATCGCCAGCAGGGCGAGCGCGACGAGACCCGCGCAGACAATCGGAACGAAGTTGCCGTACCGGTCGTACGGCGTATCGGCTGCCTGGAGGGGGACGTGCGCGACGATCGAGCCGACGTACTCCTTCGGCAGCCACGCCAGCTCACGGCCCTGCGCATCGAAGGCCGCCGAGACGCCGGCGAGCGAGGCCTGAACAGCCGGGCGCCCGGTCTCCGCGGATCGCACTGCCGCGAGACTCGCGTGCTGCGCAGGCTCCCAACTGCCCTGGAATGTCGTATCCTCCGACTGGTAGACCAGCAGTTGCGCGCCGAGATTCGCCTCGTTGCGGGCCATGTCGGGGAACGCCGACTCGAAGCAGATCAGCGGGCCGAGATTCATGCCACCGGCCCGGAACATCGTCAAATCGTCGCCGGCCACAAGATTCGTTCCCGCGGCCTTCGTCATGCGGGTCAGCCAGCTGAGCTGGCCGCGGAACGGGATGTACTCGCCGAACATGACCAGTCGTGTCTTCGCGTACTGGCCCTGCTCGCCGGCGGCGGAGTAGAGGTAGCTGACCTTCTGTGTATCGCCGTCAGGGACCGTGGCGTTGGCATTCACCACGATCGGCGCATGCAGGCTGGTCGCGAGCTGCGTGAGCTGTTGCTGGTCGTTGCCGTCATCGATCAGACCGTCGTCCCCACTGCTCTCGCCCCACACGACGAGGCCGACCTGCCTGCTCTGCAAGGCCCGCGTGATCGCAATGCCTTCCTGATCACGAGCCTGCGGATCGTGAACGACGCCCGGCTGCACGAGCGCCACGTTCACGTCGCGGGTGGCCGCGGGCATCGGATGCGTGGCGAACCAGACGGGACCGGCGACGATGGCGAGCGCGCCGAGCACGGCTGCACCGACTCGGACCGGTACACGAGCCGTGATGATCAGCACAATGCACGTGTTCACCAGCATGATGGCGAACGAGAGCAGCCAGGCTCCTCCAACCGATGCGAGCCCGAGCTCGGCCGGGTGATTCCACTGGCTCGCGCCCAGGAGCGACCACGGACCGCCGAACGGCTTCCAGGAGCGAACGGTCTCGATCAGCACCCAACCGGCCGGCACCGCGGCCAGCGCGAGCAGCCCACGCCCCCACCCGAACGGCCCCGGAGCCTGAGACGACGCGACGGGCTCCCCCTCTCCCCGCCCCACCGCAGTCCGCACGACCGGCGGCGAATCGGGCCTCAAGACCGCCCAGACGAGCAGTCCCCAAGGCAGCCAGAGCACCGCGACCAGTGCCGCGGCCAGCGGAAAGAAGTAGATCAGGTTCGGCAGCAGCCAGTAGAGCGTCGCGCAGACGAAGCCGAACCCACCCAACCAGCCACGCAGCATCGCCTCCCGACGGCTGTCCGCCGCACGCAACAGCAGGAGGAGCGGTACGAAGGCGACCCAGGCGAGCACCCCGAGGTTCGGTGCCGGAAACAGCAGGAACCCGACCGCCCCGGCAAGCACCGTCCCCAGCCTCGGCGCCCACCAGCCCGTACGGGAGATCTTCACAGCTTGACTCATACCCGCCCACCAGACCCCCTTACCGCAGTCCACCCCGAACGGCGGCCTCACCTGCGTGCTGATCGCCCCACCACCGCAGCCCGCTCCCACCCCGCGGGCCTCGCCCACACCTCCGCTACCGCTGCCAAACCTGGTGTTGGCGGCTCCCCCACTACGCTCGCACCCAGCCCGCGAGCCTCACCCATGCCACCCCAGTGCCGCCGCAAGACTACGCACCGATGGCCCCACCACCGACGCCCCCATCCGGCCCGCGAACGTCATCCACACCACACCACCCGAGTGCCGCTGTACCGCTGCCGGACTCGTGTATCGGTGGACCCACCGCTGCCGCTCGTATCCGACTCGCGAACGTCTACCGCACCACCTCAGTACCACTACAAGGCCTTTATGCCGACGGATCACCGCCGTCGCTCAATCCGGCCCGCGAACCTCAGCCACACCACCCTGATACCGCTGCCAGTCGCGCGCGGCGAGTGGGCGTCCACCCACACGGACCAGCCTGCCTACTAGTGGGTTCCACAGGCTCAGCGGCGCGCGGCGTCCCCACCGAATCCGGGCCGCGAACCGGCAGGCTCCCATCCCCTATCTGCCTCAGGGGCGCGGCGGTCCTGCGAGGATGCGCTCGCGAACCTCGTCGAGCCGCACAGACTCGTCTGCCGACCGCTGCCAACGCGTCTCGAGCCACCACGTGCAGCCGGCCTCCGCGCGTGCCGCCACCTGCGACTTCGCCACCACAAGGTCGTCCGCCGGGGTCTCGCCATCCGCGATGACGTCAATGTCCGGCTTTGCTCCGTGCCCGATCAGCCACGCCTTCAGTTCGCGGACGTCCTCGAGCGTCGGCTCGCGGCCGTCGAGGTAGTACTCGGGCACGACCCCGTCGCACCGCGCCGCGCGGCGCATCGATCGCGGTTTCAGCCACGCGCCGACGACCCAGATCGGCACGGGCCGCTGTACCGGACCGCCGATATCGATGAACTCGCTGCCGCCGTCCGCAGCGAGCACGTAGTACTGGCCGCGGTATGTCCGGCCACCCGCCCAAAGAGTGCGCATCAGGTCAATGCCCTCGTCCAGCCGTTCAGCCCGCTCCCGCCGATCCGTAACCTCGGTCGTGCCGAGCAGCACCTCCGGCGCGCCGAGCCCCACGGTGACGATCGCCCGCCCTCCCGAGAGCTGGTCCACCGTCGCGATCTGGCTGGCCAGCTTCCACGGCCGACGCCAGGGCAGCGGCGAAAGCAACGTACCGAGCTTGACCCACGTCGTACGAACCGCCATCGCGGCGAGCAGCGACCACGCGTCGACTCCGTACGTCACCTCAGGGAGGAACACGCCGTCCCAGCCGTGCTCCTCCGCGATCAGCGCGAGTTCGAGTTGTTGCGGTGCCGCGCCGCCCGGAAGGATGACGCCGTATCGCATCGGTTCGGTCATACGACTGACGCTAGCTAGAAGGTCCGACAGAGCAAGAGTCCGGCACAGCCAGCGGGTCCGGCAGAGCTAAATGAATCCGACACGCCTAGTGGTTCCGAGAGCCTCGCGCACTCCCTTGAGCGGCGATCGCCCCCATGGACTGCGCAGCTCCGTCGGAAGCCGTAGCCCCCTTCGACTGCCGCCAGCTTCCTTCGGACCGCCGTCAGCTCACCCTTCAATCAGCTGCGGGCCTGTTATCTTACTCCGCGTCGATCCAGTCGAAATAGACCTTGCGCTCCACCGCGTCCACCTTGGTCAGCCGGACGCGCACCTCGGTTCCCTGCGGCAGGTCATGGCCGTCGAGGCGGGCTATCACCGCCGGGTCTCGCAGCATCACGGTGCCGGCGTCGGGCTTGCCGTTCTGGTCCCAGTCGATCCGATCGTTCAGATCCAGCACGACGCCGGTGAAGTCCTCGCCGATCCGGTCCGCGAGCAGCACGGCCTCAGCCAGGTCGATACACGCACGGTCCACCGTTCGGCTCAGCCGCTCGCCGCGCTCCATGTCGGCGGGCAGTTCGGGCAACGTCTCACGCACCCAGTCGGGCACGTCCCGTCCGGCCGTGAGCGCGAGGCAGCATTCTGACGTGTAACGGTCGACGAGGCGACGCAGCGGAGCTGTCGCGTGCGCGTAAGCGATGCCGAGAGCGGAATGCTTCGGCTTGGCCGGGCAGGTTCCGTCGAACGGCGTGTACGCGGCACCGCGCAGCAGTGCCATCGCCTCCCACAGGAGCGCAGCCTGATGCGGGTCATCCGGCGTCAGACTGCTGACGAGCCGTTGGTAGCTGCGCCGGTCCGGCCAGACCACACCCAGGCCCTTGGCGGCCTTACGCAAGCGGCGGACCGTGATCGGTGAAGGCTCGGGCAGAGTACGTACGATGCCGACGCCGCCGCGCAGCATGATCCTTGCCGCGGCCGCGCCGATCAGCAGCGAGATCTGCGCGTTCCACCGCTCGATCGGCCGCTCCACCGCGTACTCGAGCCGCCAGCCGTCCGGGGTCGAGCTGATCTGCTGCGTCGGCACGTTGAGGATCATGCCGCCGCGCGAGGTCTGCCGCGCCTCGAGTAGACCGCCGAGCTCACACAGCAGGCCGATGACCGCCGGCGCACGACTCTCGGCCAAGGCCAGCTCCATCGCCGGATAGTCCAACTGCGCGCGCGAGCGAACGAGCGCCCGCCGCACGTCAACCGCGGTGGGAGCACCATGCGCGTCTACATCCACGCACCACAGCACGGCCGGACGATCCTGTCCCGGCAGAAGCGACGCCGCGTCTTCGGACAGTTCAGCAGGATGCAGTGGCACCCGGACGTCCGGCAGGTAGCACGTCAGCACCCGCCGACGCGCCTCCCGATCCAGCTCACCACCGGGACGCACGAACGCGGCCACGTCCGCGATCGCGTACCAGACCCGGAACCCGCCGCCGGACCGCCGCTCGATCCCCATCGCCTGATCCAGATCTCGCGAACCCGGCGGGTCCAGAGTCACCAGTGGCAGGTCGGTGCGGTCGAGCTCCGGCCGCCCCAGGTCACGGACGGCCACACCGGCCTCGCCGAGGACGGCCTGCGGGAACGCGGCAGGCAGCTCGTGCTCGACGCGGATGGCCGCGAAGCCCTCGGCCAATGCCGCACGCCCGGCGGGCAACGGTGCGGGGCCGGAGAGGCTGAGCGCGGTACGAGGCACGGTGCGCAGCGTACGCGAGCGCACGTCCCGATGCACGCAAGACACGGACGGCGCATCACCCGGAATTCACGCCCCGGACGTCGGACATCGACCCTTGCGTCAGCCTTCGTCCACGGTGAACGCGGCGCGCACACCGCTCTGTGAGAGCATCATCGGGTCCGAATTCGGTGATCCCGGCGCGGCGCCCGATTACGCTCGGGCGCATGAGTGAACTGATCCGTTTGACGTACCGGAAATACGACCGTTCCCTGCACTGGCACGGCACGATGCGCCGCCTCGGCGAGGACGAGCACGGCCTCTGGCTCGGCTGGGGCAGGAACATGCGGATGGCCCGCGGCTCGGAGCCGGAGGTGACCTTCGATCAGGCACACGTCCAGCTGATCCGCCGCGCCGACTGGTGGTGCGGCGCCTTCCACGCCGCGCCCCGGCCGACCGCGATCTACTGCGACATCACGACCGTCGCCGAATGGACCGCGCCCGACGAGATCACGATGGTCGATCTCGACCTGGATGTGCTGCGCTTCCGGGACGGACGCGCACCCGCGATCGTGGACGAGGACGAGTTCCTGGAGCACCAGGCGCGCTACGGCTATCCGGCCGAGGTGATCGCGAACGCACGGGCCACGGCGGACGCACTTCTGGTCGCCATCCAGCAGCGTGAGGAGCCGTTCAACTCCGCGTATCAGACCTGGTTGGCGCTGGTCGAGGACGTGGACGGGGACCCGATCTCAGTGCTTTCCGACGTGAACGGGCACTGAACCGGAGGTCACAGGGGCGGGGCGCGCGGGATCGCGCACAGGGTTGGCCACGGACGGCGACGGCGGCTTGACAGAACACGGATACCGATGTCCACTGACGGTGGATATTGTCGTAATACCCCGTAAATCTGTGTTCGATCTTGTCTGTTTCCGCTGACTACCCTCGGCGGTCGGCCATACCCACACAAGGACCACAGCCCATGCGAATACGACTCTCGCGCCTCCGCGCGGCCGCACTCGGCCTGGCCGCCGCCGCCCTCGCGGCGGCCCAGCTCTCCGTTCCCGCCCCGGCCCACGCCGCGACGACCACCACGGTCGCGGTCAACGGCGCCTCGGCCGGACGCACGTTCGACGGCATCGGCGCGATCAGCGGCGGGGGCGGCAACTCCCGCCTGCTGATCGACTATCCGCCGGCCGAACGCACCGCGATCCTGGACTACCTGTTCAAGCCCGGATACGGCGCCGACCTGCAGATCCTCAAGGTCGAGATCGGCGGCGACGCGAACTCGACGGACGGCTCGGAGTCCAGCATCGAGCACACCAAGGGCTCCGTCGACTGCGGCACCGGCTACGAATGGTGGCTGATGGAGCAGGCGAAGGCCCTCGACCCGAGCATCAAGCTCTACGGCCTGGCCTGGGGAGCGCCGGGCTGGATCGGCGGTGGCAATTTCTGGTCCACCGACATGATCAACTATCTCGTCGCCTGGCTCGGCTGCGCGAAATCGCACGGCCTGACCGTCAACTACCTCGGCGGCTGGAACGAACGCGGCTACAACATCGCCTGGTACGAGCAGCTTCGCAGCACTCTGGATGCCGACGGGTACTCCGCGGTGACGATCGTGGGCGCGGACTCGGACTGGTCGATCGCCGGAGACATCGACAGCAACTCGACGTTCGCCGCGTCCGTCGGCATCATCGGCGAGCACTATCCGTGCGGGGGCGACGGCGGGAGCGCGGACACGTGTTCCACCACCAGCGCGGCACTTTCCTCCGGAAAGCAACTGTGGGCCAGCGAGAACGGTTCGCAGGACACCGATTCGGGGGCGCCCGCGCTGATCCGCTCGATCACCCGCGGCTATACGGACGCCGATCTGACGGCTTACATCAACTGGCCGCTCGTCGCCGCGATCTATCCCAACCTGGGCTATGACACGACCGGCCTCATGGTCGCGAACTCGCCCTGGTCCGGGGCGTACGAGGTCGGTGCAGAGACCTGGGCGACCGCGCAGGTCACCCAGTTCACCTCGCCCGGCTGGCAGTTCCTGAACGACGGCAGCGGCTATCTCGGCGGCGCCGAGTCGAACGGCTCTTACGTCACTCTGAAGTCCCCGGACGGTACGAACTACTCGACGATCCTGGAGACGACCACCGCGACGACCGCGCAGACCGCGACATTCACTGTCTCCGGAGGCTTGTCCGCCGGCACCGTGCACGTGTGGTCCACGGATCTGAACTCGCAGAACCCTGCGGACTATCTCGTGCACAGCCAGGACATCACGCCGTCGAACGGGACGTACTCGCTGACGCTCCAGCCCGGTTATATCTACACCGTCACTACGACGACCGGTCAGGGTAAGGGCACCGCGCAGCCACCGGCCAAGGCCTCCCTCCCGCTGCCGTACGCGGACTCCTTCAGCGAGTACAGCACCGGAAGCGAGGCGAAGTACCTGTCCGACCAGAACGGATCGTTCGAGATCCAGCCCTGCACCGGCGGCCGGACCGGTGAGTGCGTCGAGCAGATGGCCGCGCAGGAGCCGATCAACTGGGACAACGCCTCGAACCCGTACACCACGATCGGCGATCTCAGCTGGACGAACTACACGGTTTCGGCGGATGCGCTGATGAACCAGTCGGGCGCGGTGCAACTGCTCGGCAGGGTCGAAACACAGCATCCGTTCTCGGTCGCCGGGATCGACGAGTACTACCTCCAACTGTCGAACACCGGCGCTTGGGCGATTGTGAAGAACGACTACAACGGAGAGCTCACGACCCTCGCTTCCGGCACCGTCACCGCTCCGGGCACCGGCACGTGGTCGCACCTTGCGCTGACGTTCAACGGCTCGACGATCTCCGCAGCGATCAATGGCACGACCGTCGGTACCGTCACCGACAGTTCGTACGGCCAGGGCCAGGTCGGCTTGGGCGTGGACGGCTGGCAGACCGATGAATTCTCGGACCTGTCGGTCACCCCGGTCGGCTCCAGCACAGCGGCCGCGACCTATCAGATCCTCAACGAGAACAGCAGCCTGGCACTCGCCACATCCGGGGCCTCGACGGCACAGGGCGCGGGAATCGTGCAGAGCACGCCATCCTCCTCGGCGGACCAGCAGTGGCAACTGCTCAGCGAGGGCACTGGCTACGACGAGTTGATGAACGTCGCGAGCGGCCTCGTTCTGGACGTGCCTGGAAGTTCGACCACGGACGGTACGCAACTCGACCAATGGGCCACGAACGACGGCTCGAACCAGCAGTGGCAGGTCACGAACAACGGAGACGGCACCTACACACTGACGAGCAAGAGCAGCGGCCAGGCCATCGATGTGGCGGGCGGTTCGACCGCGAACGGAGCGGTCGTGGATCAGTGGCCGTCGAACGGTGGAACGAACCAGAAATGGAAGCTGGTGTCGGTCGCGGAACCGAACGCGACGTACAACCTGGTGAATCACAATAGCAACCTCCTCGCGGATATCTCGGGTGCCTCGACGTCGAACGGCGGCGGGCTGATTCAGTGGGTCCCGAACGGCGGAACCAACCAGCAGTGGCGCTTCACCCCGTTGGGCAGCGGCTACTACACGGTGACGAACGTCAACAGTGGCCTCGTGCTCGATGTGCCGAACGTTTCGGACACCGCGGGCGTGCAGCTGGACCAATGGGCGGCGAACGGAGGCACGAACCAGCAGTGGCTCCTGACGGCGCTGAGCAGCGGCTACTACACGCTCACAGCCAAGAACAGCGGCCTGCTCGCGGACGTCAGCGGCGCGTCCTTGAACGAGAACGCCGGAGTCGTCCAGTCGCCCTCTAGCGGCGGTCTCGACCAGCAGTGGGAGCTTGATCTCGACTACTGATCAACTGCCGACCACCGCTAAGCGCTGCCGGACTCGACTTCGCGCAAGACCCGACGGAGTCCGGCAGCGCTCGCGTTTCCTTCAGTTCGAATCGGATGTGAAGATCTGTTCGTGACCGACTCCTTCAATGCCTCTCCCCCGACCGGCGACGCCGGCGAGATCGTGCCCGTGACGATGGAGCAGTTCCAGCTGGTGCTCGACGACCATGGGCGCTACTGGGGCGATCGTGACCTGAGGGCGCTCCATCTCCATGCGCTTGTCCAGGAGTTCCCGCTGACGTCGCTTGTCGCCGTTGCCGAGGACGGCATCCGTGGCTATGTCTTCGGCTTCGTCACGCCGGATCGCCTGGCCTACGTGCACCTGATCGCGACCCGCGACGACGCTCGGGGTACCGGAGTCGGCCGCCGCCTCTACGGCGCCTTCGTCGAGGCGGCCCGCAACCAGGATGCCGTGCGCCTCAAGGCGATCACTTCTGTCGGCAACGCGGGCTCGATCGCCTTCCACCGCGCCCTCGGCTTCGACGCGCGCGTGGTCGAGGACTACAACGGTCCGGGCCGGACGCGGGTCGTCTTCACCAGAGACATGCCATCAGCCTCCAAATGAATCCCGGCCGGGTTACTCGCCCGATTCCGCGAGACGCTTGACGTTCTGCAGCGGTCGGCCCCATTCCGAGGCGAGATCGGTCATCCAGCGGGCCGTGGTAGCGAGCGGCGCCGGAGCGACGCTGTAGCGCACCTCGCGCCCGATCTTTCGCGCAACGACGAGCCCCGCCTGATGCAGGACCGCGAGGTGCTTGACCACGGCCTGACGGGTGACCGGCAGGTCTTGGGCGAGCATCGTCGCGGTGCCGCCCCCGGCGGTGGACAGGCCGTCGAGGATGCGGCGCCGCGTCGGATCCGCCAACGCCGCAAGCACCACTTCGATGAGCGCTTCCTCCGCAGGGCTCTGCGTCATAGGACCGCCACGCCTCCTTCCATCCGCTCCCGGCCTTCACACCTGGGCCGTCTTCCACACGATCCAGGACGTCGATCGCCGCCTGCTCGCTCCTTAGAGATCCTCGCACGGAATTGAGACGCGCTCCGGGCCTTCAGCTCATCCGCCCCCTTCGTATTCCTCGTGCGCGGCGTATCTGGTCAGGCTGAGCAGCGCCCGCCGCCAGCCACCCTTGTTGGCCGTGTACCGGCGATCTATGGCTTCCGGATCCGCCTTCACCTCGGAGAATCCGCTCTCGACGACACGCAGCCTCGTGCCTTCGCCCTCCGGCTCCAGCGTGAACTCGACCAGCGTCGCGTTGCCCGCATCGGGCTCTCGGCCACCCGTATCGTCCGCGGCCCAACGGAACGAGAAGCAATCAGGCTCGTGAACCTTCTCGATCACAGCCGGAAGCTTGCCGTGCTCTCCGTGGTCGAACACGATCCGACCGCCCGGGCGCAGGTCGATCTCCGCCGGTTCGCCGACGCCGAACCACATGCCCACGTGCCTCGGCTCCGTCATGACCTCCCACACCCGCGCCACCGGCGCCGCGATGTAAACATCCTGCTCAATGCGATCGCTGACCATGGTCAATCCCTCCGCGTTCCTCGTTTTTCCGAAAACCTGCAACTTCATAGTTGCACAGGATAGCGACCATGTGCAACTATGACGTTGCACGAAGTTGAAGGCACACCGCGAGGGAGGTCATATACGCTTCTTGGCTCAGGTCGGGACAGACATCTATGCTCCCTGCCATGCCCGCTGACAACACTGAGCACTCGGACACCGGGGTCATCGTGGTTGGCGCCGGACCGACGGGACTACTGCTGGCCGGCGACCTGGCGGCCGCGGGCATCCCCGTCGCCCTGGTGGAACGACACGAGCATGGATCCGAGCTCACCCGCGCCTTCGTGGTGCACGCGCGGACGCTGGAGCTGTTCGACCAGCGCGGTATCGCCGAGACCTTGGTCTCCCGCGGCAGGCAGGTCACCGCGCTGCGGCTGTTCGACAAGGCGGTCGTGGACATGTCGCGGCTGCCCGGCAGATACCCGTACATGCTGGCCACGCCACAGTACGAGACGGAAGGCGTGCTGCTGCGCCGAGCGCGGGACGCCGGTGTGCAGTTCGTCCGTCCGGCCGAGTTGACCGGCCTCATGCAGGACACGCGGGGCGTGACCGCGACCCTGGCGGACGGTCGGACCATTCGCGCGTCGTACCTCGTGGGCACGGACGGCCATCGCAGTACCGTGCGTCAGCTCCTCGGCGAACCCTTCCCCGGGCGTAGTGTGGTGAAGTCCGTGATGCTGGCCGACGTGCTGCTCAAGGACGAGCCGCCGGGCGGAGCCGCCACGAACAGCATCGGCGACCGGTTCACCTTCATCGTGCCCTTCGGCGACGGCTACTACCGGGTCATCAGCTGGGACCGGTCGAAGCCCGCCGGCGAGCACGATCCGGTGGACATCGAGGAGCTCAAGGACATCGCGCGATCGGTACTGGGCACGGACTTCGGGATGTACGGTCCGCGCTGGAGTTCGCGGTTCCACAGCGACGAGCGGCAGGTGCGGCGCTACCGCGTCGGCCGGGTGTTCCTGGCGGGCGACGCGGCGCACGTGCACTCCCCCGCTGGCGGGCAGGGGATGAACACGGGTCTGCAGGACGCGGCGAACCTTTCCTGGAAGCTCGCCTCGGCGCTCACCGGTGGCCCCGACCTGCTGGACTCATACGAGGCGGAACGCCGTCCGGTGGGCGCGAAGGTGATCAAAGGCAGCGGGGCGCTGCTGCGTCTGGCGATGCTGCACTCGACCGCGGCTCGCACGGCGCGCAACGAGATCGTCTCGGCAGCGCTGCACGTGCCGCTGACTGCACGTCGCCTGCCGCTGGCCATATCAGGGCTCTGGGTAAAGTATCCGGCGCCCAAGGGCGCGCATCCACTGGTCGGCGCCCGTGCCCAGGACGCGCGGCTGCGCGGCGAGTCCGCCCGGCTGTTCGGGGCATTGCGCGCGGGACGATTCGTGCTGCTGGATGTCGGCGGCCTGCACGAGCGCGAGGCCGTCGACGTGGCGGCGACCGGGCGGCTGGACCTGGTGGTCGGCCTGGATCCGGACGCGCCGTCCATGCTGGTGCGCCCCGATGGCCACGTCGCGTGGGCGGCGGACCCGGAGTTCCCTGATCCGAAGGGGCTGCGGCGCGCCCTTCGGGAATGGGTGACCGGCTGACGGCGTACCGGCCCACGGACGCACCGCCACCGACAGACTTGGCGCGAGGCCGAACCCGCACGACGGAGCGAGACGCGAGCGGCCGGGCCTGCGCGGTCGCGGCAGTGCTTCGAGCACAGGCGCCGACGGCGACGGAACACAAGGCGCGTCGCGGAGCATACGCGGTACAGGGTGCCGGTCAGCGACGGAATGCAACGTACGTCGCGGAGCCCTCCGCGGTACTGAGCACCGGTCAGTGACGGGACGCAACGCGGGTGACGGTGCCCGCGCGATCGCGGTCCGTCGGCCACGACCGCCGGTCAGAGTCGAATCGCAACGTGCGTCGCGGCGCCTGCGCGGAGGGTCGGTCAGGGGCGCCGGTCGGTGAGGGGAGCACGATACGCGTGGCGGGCCTACGCGGTCGCCGCGCGTCGGTCGAGGATGCCCCGTAATTGCGTGGCAGGGCGTACGCGGACACGGTGCGTCGGCCACGGGCCGGTCGGTGACGGACACGCCTAGCGGGGTCTATGCGGTGGTGTGTCGGTCACGGCTCCGGTCAGAGTCAGAACGCGACACGTGTGGCGGGGCCAGCACAGGCGCGGCGCGTCGGTCACAGCGCTGGCCAGAGCCAGAACGCCACGTGTGGCGGGGACTACGCACTCGCCGGGCGTCGGCCACGAGCGCCGGTCAGAGTCAGAACACAACGCGTGTGGCGGGGCGAACACGGCGCGGTGCGTCAGTCAGGGGCGCCGGCCAGAGTCAGAACGCGACGCGTGTGGCGGGGACTACGCACTCGCCGGGCGTCGGTCAGGGGCGCTGGTCGGTGTGGGCTGATACGGTCGGGGCATGCCGAAGACTCCTGTGCCCGGGCCGATCGCCGAGTTCCTCAGCCGCCCGAATCCCGCCGTGTTCGCGTCGAACCGGTCCGACGGTCAGCCGGTGTCCGTCGCCACCTGGTACCTGTATGAAGACGGCAAGGTCCTGGTGAACCTGGCCGCGGTGCGTAAGCGGCTCGAGTATTTGGAGGCGGATCCGCGCGTCAGCCTGACTGTGCTCGACGGCGATTCGTGGTACTCGCACGTGAGCCTGCAGGGGCGAGTCGTGGCCACGGTGCAGGACCCGGACCTCTCGGTGATCGACCGGATCTCCCGGCACTACACCGGTTCCGACTACTCCGCACGGGATCAGCAGCGCGTGAGCTGCTGGATCGAGATCGATCGCTGGCACGCGTGGGGCAAGGCGGCGAAGTTGGCCGCCGAGTCGTAGAGTCACAGGCTCTGCGCGTTCGGGGCGGGTGGAATCTACTCTCCACCCGCCCCGCTGGCGTCACCGACGCCTTGCTTGCCAAGCCTCAGGACTTACCAGGACTTAGCTTCGGACCGGCGTACGAGGAGCAGTACGGCGATCGCCGCCGCCAAGGTCATTCCGCCCGCCAGGGCGAAGACGTGGTCGAGGCTCGTGGCCACGGCGTGACGCGCGCCTTCTGCACTGGTGCTGCTCGCCTGGTGCGCGAAGACGGTTCCGAGGACGGCGATGCCGAGGGCGTAGCCGAGTTGGCGGAACGTGTTGAGTGCACCGCCTGCCATGCCGGCACGCTGGTGCGGCACTGCGGACATGGCCGCTGATGCGAGGACCGGCGTGCTCATTCCCACGCCCGCTCCCGCGATCAGCAGGCCGGGGACGAGAGCGGGCCAGGACGAGTTTCCGTGAACGATCATCAGCAGCAGCGTGCCGCCGCCGATCAGCGCGAGGCCGAGGCCGATCGGCCATTGCGGCGCGAGCTTGCTGAGGTGCCTGCCGCCGAAGCCCGCCACGACAAACGCAGTAAGGGCCAGTGGAGACACCGCGAGGCCAGCCTTGATCGGGCTCATGCCGAGAATCGACTGCAGCCAGATCGACGTGTACGTCAGGTGCGCGAAGGCTCCGGCCGAGAGCAGCGCTCCGGCGATCATAAGGCCCGCGAAGGAGCGGTTGCGCAGCAGGGAAAGGTCCAGCACCGGGTCCTCGCTGCGGAGTTCGACGACGATGAAGGCGACGAGTGCCACTGCCGAGCCGGCGAAGAGGCCGAGGACGGTGGCACTGTTCCAGCCGTCGGTGTTGCTCTGGATCAGCGCGTACGTCACGGCTGCGGCGCTGGCGGTGAACGTCACCGCGCCGGGGATGTCGATGCGGCGCTGGCCACGGTGCGGTGAGGCGCCGAGGACGCGGAAGGACATGAACACCGCCACGGCGGCCACCGGCAGGTTCACCAGGAAGATCGAGCGCCAGCCGAACTGGTCGGTGAGCAGGCCGCCGAGGATCGGGCCGAGGGCCGCGGCCCCGCCGTTGACCGCGCCCCAGACGCCGAACGCGGTGCCCCGGTCGCGGCCCTGATATGTGGCACTCAGCAGCGCTGTGGTCGCGGTGAACATGCCCGCCGCGCCGACGCCCTGCACACCGCGCGAGGCGATGAGCACAGTCACGTTGGGGGCGAGGCCGCAGGCCAGCGACGCGAGGGCGAAGACGGTGAGGCCTCCTATATAGAGGCGTCGATGCCCGAAGCGGTCGCCGAGCGATCCCGCGACCATCAGCAGCGAGGCGAGCACGAGCGCGTACATGTCCACGACCCACTGCAGCGAGGTGAAGGACGAGTGCAACTCTTCGGTCATCTTCGGCAGCGCGACGTTCACGATGCTTACGTCGATCAGCAACATGAACGCGCCGAGACAGATCGTCACCAAGGGCGTCCACTTGTGAACTGTCGGCGGGGCCGCTTGGCCGGGCGTTCGGTCGGAAACTCCGGGCTGGGTGCCGGGGGGCTGCTCGTCGGCGATCCTCGAGGTCATGGCTCCAGGATCGGTGGTGACTGTTCATTTCTACAGCCAGATAGCGGAGTCCGGCGGAATCCGACACGAGCTACGCTGCTTTGGTGAAATCTTCCAGGTTCGATGCACTCGATCGGCGGATTCTGCAGGCTCTCCAGCTCGATGGACGGCTCCCGTTCAGCCGGATGGCCGAGGTGCTGGGCGTGTCCGACCAGACGATCGCGCGCCGCTACACCCGGCTGCGGACGGCGGGGCACTTGCGGGTACTCGCCTCGATCGACCCCTCGCTGATGGGCGAGGTGCTGTGGCTCGTGCGCGTGCAATGCCGGCCGGACGGCGCGGAGAAGCTGGGACGCACGCTCGCGATGCGCGACGACACGGCCTGGGTGAGCATGTCGTCCGGCGGCACCGAGATCAGCTGCTCGACGTGGGCTCCGGCCGGCTTCATGGAGGAGCCTTCGCTGCTGTTGGCGCGGCTGCCGAACACGCCGAGCGTGGTGAGCATGTCGGCGCACTGTGTCATGCACAGGTTCTTCGGCGGCTCACTCGGGCTGACGATGAAGTCCGGCGCGCTTTCGCCCGAAGAAGTCAGCACCCTGCAACCCGAGCCGGTTCAGGGGCACCGCAACGTCCCGGGCGAGCAGGAACCGATCTCCCTGGACGACGGGGATCGACGGATGCTCGCGGTGCTCGGTCGGGACGGGCGTGCCGACCTGGCCGAACTTGCGGCGGCGACCGGCTGGTCGCAGAGCACTGTCAGACGACGGCTGGCGCACCTGCGTGCAAGCGGCGCGGTCTTCCTGGATGTCGAGTACGACTACGGGATCTACGACCTCGCGACACGCGTGCTGCTCTGGGCATCCGTGCCGCCCGCCCAGCTCGAATCGGCTGGACTCGCGCTCGCCGACCATCCGGAGGTCGCATACGCGTGCGCGACCACCGGCGCGACGAACCTGCACGCCGTCCTGCTCTGTAAGGACCTTCATTCGCTGTACACGTATCTGACGACACGGGTGGCGGATCTGGGCGTACGGCAGGTGGAAACGTCACCGATCATGCGCACGCTCAAGGGGCCGGCCACCGTGCGCGCACCGCGCTGACACCGCTGACAGCTCTGACAACGAAGCGAGTTGCCCAGCGATCACAAGGGGGTTATCCTTGTATTACTTCAATCAGCGTGTTGTACTAATACATGGGAGGATTCAACATGGCCTCGCTCGCGCTCCTCTCGCCGCCGTTCGAGCGTCACCCGCTCGTCCCCGCGTCGCCGTGGCTTGAGGCGCCGACGCTTGAGGGGCGGCACGTCGTGCTCGAGGCGCTTGGCCCGGAGCACGCCGAAGGGCTCTTCCGCGCCCTCGACGACGAGGAGGTGTGGCGGCACCTCCCCGGCGCGCCACCGCGGAACGAGGACGAGATGGCCGCGCACGTGACGGGGATGCTGCGTGCGTGCGCGCTCGGGCAGCGGACGACGTGGGTGTACCGCGACCCGCGCACCGGCGCGTTGATCGGGATGTCGAGTTACGTCCCTCCGGAGGAGAAACTGCGCTCGGTGCACATCGGCGGCACGATGACGGCCCGGGCGTGCTGGCGCAGCGGCGTGAACACGGAGGCGAAGCTGCTGTTGATGGCACGTGCGTTCGAGACCTTGGGCGCGGCTCGCGTCGAGTGGCAGACGGACAATCTCAACCTGCGTTCACAGGCGGCGATCGAGCGGCTCGGGGCCACGCGGGAGGGCGTGCTGCGCAGCCACAAACCGCGGCTCGACGGGACACGACGGGACTCGGTGTTCTACGGGCTGCTCGCGGACGAGTGGCCGGCGGCGAAGCAGCGGCTCCTCGCCCGGCTCGCGGCTCACGACTGAGCCGGGAGGCAGAAGCGGGAACAGGTGGCCGGGCGCCGGTAGCCGGGAGCCGGGAGACAACGGCGGCGGCCCCACCGCGCATGCCTGCGCATGAGACCGCGCATGACTGCGCATGAGCGCGGTCAAGAAAGACGCCCGCGCGGTGCCGGACGTTGCCGGACGTGACGTCCGCGAGGCACCGCGGCGGGCTTATCAGGACTGGATATCTCCCCGCTAGATACTTCCCTGCCGCTTGCGGTTCTTGAGCAGGCGGATCAGGCGGCGGATCAGGAAGATCACGATCGGTTCCCCTCGTCTCTGGCAGGCTTCCCGGGCCGTTCCCGGGCCACCTCGGCGGCTTGACCACCGTTGACTTCAAGGTATGACGCGGCACGCGCGCGGTCCTCAGCCCTGGAGTTGATTCGCGGGTGGAGACGCGGCATGACCCGGGTCGGCGCGCAACTCGTTCATGAATCGCTAAGTCTTGTTAAGAACCTGCCAATGCCCCTGAACTTGACTCTGGCTTTACTTTGCGCGGTGCGTGATTTGCGAGGTGTGGACAACTGTTTTGCCTGGGGCTCGGATGACATTCAGGGTTCGCGGCCCTAGTTTCTCCATCATCAAACAAGGATCCCGGCAGACGCGCTAACACCCACGACGCGCCAGCTGCCGACTCCTGCCCACGGATCCCACCCATGAGGAGTTTTCCCATGCCCACGAGGAGATTGCTCGCCCCGGCTATCGGGCTGAGCGCCGTCGCGCTGGCCGTCGGCACCTCCACGGCCGCGTTCGCCGCGACCCCGGCGCACGCGGCTACCCACCACGTGCACGCCCGCGGCGACGTGATGCACCACTCGTCCGGCACCACCGCCTCGCACCTGACCCCGGTCTCGTCCGCGCACCACCACGGCAAGGTCATCCTGCACGCCACCAGCGACAACTGGGCCGGTTACGCCGCGACCGGCGGCAACTACACCAGCGTCTCGTCGAGCTGGGTGCAGCCCGCGGTCAACTGCGGCAGCGAGGACACGTACTCCAGCTTCTGGGTCGGTATCGACGGCGACGGGACCAGTTCCGTCGAGCAGACCGGCACCGAGGCCGACTGCTCCGGCGGCACGGCCTCGTACTCGTCCTGGTACGAGATGTACCCGGCGTACCCGGTGAACTACAGCGACGACGTCGAGCCCGGCGACTCGTTCACCGGCTCGGTCAGCACCGACGGCTCCGGCAACTTCACGCTGACGCTCACCGACAACACGCAGGGCTGGTCGGAGAAGACGAACCAGAGCTCCACCACCGCGCAGGACGGTTCGGCCGAGATCATCGCCGAGGCCCCGTACAGCAACGGCGTGCTGCCGCTGTCCAACTTCGGCACGGTGAACTTCACCGGCTCGACCGCGAACGGCAACCCGATCGGCAGCAGCAGCCCGAGCCAGATCAACCTGGTCTCGGACGGCGGCGTCACCGAGGCGACCACCTCGAGCCTGGACGGCAGCGGCGAGGACTTCTCGGTCACCTGGGAGAGCAGCGGCAGCTGACACGGATCAGTGAGCGGATGACCTGAGCCCATACCGTTACGACAGGCCCCGGCGTCCAAGGGCGGACGCCGGGGCTCCTTGCATGAAGAACCACGTGAGGAACCGCGTGAAGGACCGCGTGCGCGAAGAACCGGGTGCGGGAGGAACCACGCGCGCGAAGAACCGTCAGCGGCAGCCGGGGTACGTCTGCTGCGTGGCCGCTGGCTTGTTCGGCGCGGCGCCGGTTCCGACGCCCGCTCCGGTCGCGGCCGCCGTCCCGGCAGCGGAAGCGGCGGGGAGAGTCGGCGCGCCGCCGGGGCCGTTGGCGATCAGCGCGTACGCCAACTCGGGATCGAATGCTCCGGCCGAGGCCGCGCAGCCGTCAGCCTGGCCCGGATCCTTGACCCACAGGTAGGCGTCGACGAGCGGATCGCCGGTGTCGACCGTCGGAGTCTTGCCGAGGGCGCGGCCGGACGGGTCGCACCACGTGCTGCCCCCGCCGTTTCCGTTGCGGCTCGTGTCCACGACGATGTGCAGGCCGGACGGGTCGCCGAGGTCCGCGAGGATCTCCTCGTCGTAACTCACTTCGGCCGCCGTGGGCAGGAAGTTCGAGACGTTCGAGACGATGCCGTTCGCACTCGTCGCCACGTTCGCAGTAGCCAGTCGCTGTGCCTGGACCTGCGGCGGGTTCCAGGCCGAATTGCCCGCGTCGAAATAGACGCGCGCGTTCGGATCCGCCTTGTGCACGGCCGAACCGGCATATCCGATCGCGCCGTCGCGTGCCGCGGCCTGCTGCGCGTTCAGGCAGGTCTGCAGGGACAGTCCGTCCGGCTCGACGATGACGATCGCCGAGTGATCGCCGAGCCCTGATGCGAAGGCCGAGGCCCAGGACTCGTAGGCGGCGATGGACGGCGCGCCGCTGGGCGGGGTCGTGCTGCAGTTGATCTCGGGAATGTCGTAGAGGACGAGCACGGGCACGGTGCCCTCGGCCGCGGCCTGCGCGGTGATCTGCCGGACCTGCCCGGCGATCCGGTCCGGGTCGTACTGCGTGAACCAGATGGCTGACGGCACGTCGCCGATGCGGCTCGCTATCGCGGGCTCGAGCGGGTTCGCGGTGTTGTGCGTATCCCAGTACTCGACGGCGGAGTTCGGGAACAGATAGAAGCGCGTGCCGGCGGAGAACGCGCCGCCTGATTCCTGCGGTGGTCCGGCGGCGCACGCGCTGGTACGAGAGACGACGATCATCGCTCCGACCGTGACCCCCACGACCGCGAGCGCGGCGTAGCGGGCCCGGCGGCTGCGCAAAGGGCCTCGGGATCCGGCGCGGGGGCGTAGTGCGAACCGTCGCATGGCTGCATTCTCTATCATTTTCCTGTGAGAGCATCAGGCACTTTCAAGGTCGTCGCGTTCACGCCCACCGAACTGTCCCCCGACCCGGCGGTGGCGACGGGGCTGCCGGTGGGCGTCTCCACGATGGAGAAGCGCTACGAGGGCGCGGTCGAGGGCCGGTCGGCCACGCTGTTCACTGCGGCGTTCGACCAGTCCAGCGGGGTCGGGACGTACGTGGCCATGGAGTCCTTCGAGGGCACCGTGGACGGTCGGACCGGGGCGTTCAACTTCGCGCACTCGGCCACGACCGGCGGCGCGGACCGCGGCGAGGAGTTCTTCACGATCGTCCCGACCAGCGGGACCGGCGAACTCGCCGGGATCCGCGGCAGCGGCGGCATGGCGATCGACGCGGACGGCACGCACCGGATCTGGTTCGAGTACGAACTCGGCTGAGCGCCCGGCCGCGCCCGCACTGCGTTTGTGCTGCGTTTGCGCCGGCTTTGGTTGTATCAGTGTTATGTCAGCGCTCGTAGACGCCGGTCAGCCGGCCGCGGGCGAGCAGGCTTCCGCTCGCGACGAGGGGCGGGATCTTGCGCGGCGGGATCCGGGTGAGCGGCATGCCGTCCACGGTCCCGGGCAGCGGGGTGCCGAGCGCGAAGAGCTGGCAGACGTAGCGGTGCGGGCCGTGCCCCCTGATCGGTTCGGGGCCGCGGTAACCCGAGCCGAACTGCGCGCGCAGCAGGGTGACGCCGGGGCCGGGCGTGTCGCGAGAGAGCGCGCCGGCGGGCAGGCCGTCGGCCGCGCGGTCCGGCGAGATCAGGGCGACGCAGTGCACGAATGGCTTGGTTGTGGGGGCGTCCACGTCTTCGATGACCAGAAGCAGTTGCGCGGTGCCCGCGGGCAGTTCGCTCCAGGTCAGCGGCGGTGAGACGTTGGCGCCGCCGATCCGCCGCCCGGCGTGCTCGCTCGGGATCGGGCCGCCGTCCGCGAAGGCGGGGCTGGACAGGCGCAGGGTCTCCGGCCCGGTGAGCACGACCTCGTTCCAGACGAGATCCTTCTCCCCGGCGCGCCGGTTCATCAGCAGTTTGCCGATCAGGGCCACAGGGTGACTCTACCGCTCCGTCGGCGGAAATTGGCGCGGGATGGTTCCGGATGGTTTGCTGACGGCGTGCGGGTACTGGTCACGGGCGCGTTCGGTTTCGTCGGTACGGCACTGGTCGAGCGGCTGACGGCGGCGGGACACGAGGTTCGAGCATTGACGAGCCGTGTGGGGATCGCTTCAACCGGCCGGGAGATCGTCCACGGTGACGTGCGTGACGCGACGGCCATGCGGCATGCGGTGCGAGATGTGGACGGCGTGTGCCACCTCGCGGCGCTGGCCCGGGTGCGCGAGGCACGTGAGCGTGCGCAGGAGTACTGGGCGGTCAACCACGGCGGGGCGGCAACGGTGGCGAAGGCCGCGGCCGAGGAGGCGGCACGTGCCGGGCGGCCGGTGCGTTTCGTGCTCGCCTCGACCGGCGCGGTGTACGGCCGGCCCGCGCTCCAGCCGATTCCCGAGGATCTGCCGCTGCAGGATACGAACGACTACGGCGAGACGAAGCGCGCGGCGGAGCTGGATGTGCTGGGGGCGGCGGCAGCTGACGCGGCGTTCGGTGCCGTCGCGCTACGGCTGTTCAACGTGGCCGGGGCGGTCGGCGGGCGGACCGGCGACCCGGACACGATCATCCCGAAGACCCTGGCCGTGGCGCGCGGCGACCTGCCGGCCCTGCGGATCAACGGCGACGGTGCGGCGGTCCGCGACTTCGTGCACGTGCGCGACGTGGCCCGGGCCTTCGAACTCGCCCTCGAGCACGCCGTGCCCGGTCGACAGGCCGTGTTCAACGTCGGTGCGACTGGGGCGCGGGTGCTCGACGTCGTGCGGACGGTGCGGGACGTGACCGGGCGCGAGGTCCCGGTCGAGCACCACCCGTCGCGCGGCGAGGCCCCCATGCTGCTCGCCGACACCCGCCGCATCCGCGCCGAGCTCGGCTGGCAGCCGCGGCACTCCGATCTGCGCACGATCGTCGCGGACGCCTGGGCGGCTACGGCTTAGGGCCGGATTAGGCCTACTTAGGTCAATTTTTGGGCGATTTGGCCCGCCGGTGGGCTCAATCTTCCCAGACGACCAATCCGTGCTTGACATGCTCGCAGCCCCCGTCCGAAACTCGAAGAACCTTTGGTTCAAATGTTCGAACGAGATGCCGTCTGTGCTCGGCGCAGGGAAGGGAGGTGCGCTCCGTGGGTTTCAACAACCCGGTCATGGCGTGGCGGGAGCTGGACAAGATCCTCTCCTGGACCCGGCACGGCGAGCTGACCGCGAAGGCCGCCGGGCAGCCGCCGCCGGTCCGCCGGGCCGATTCCCCGGTGCCCTATGCGGAGCTGCACGTCCACTCGGGCTTCTCCTTCCTGGACGGCGCGTCCGAGCCGGAGGCGCTGGTGGCCGAGGCGGCGCGGCTCGGCCTCGAGACGCTGGCGATCACGGACCACGACGGCCTGTACGGCGCGGTGCGGCTGGCCCAGGCGGCGAAGGACAGCGGGGTGCGCACGGTGTTCGGCGCGGAGCTCTCCCTCGCGGCGGACCGGTCCGAGCGGACCGGAGTGCCGGACCCGCCGGGGGCGCATCTGCTGCTGCTGGCCCGGGGGCCGGAGGGGTACCGCTCGCTGTCCCGGGCGATCGGCCGGGCCCGGATGGCGGGCTCGGGCAAGGGGCGGGCCGTCTACGCGCTCGAGGAGCTCGCGGCGCACGCGGCGGGCGGGTGGACGGTGCTCTCCGGCTGCCGCAAGGGTCTGATTCCCGCCGCGCTGGACTCCGGCGGTACGGAGGCGGCGGCGCGGGAGCTGGACCGGCTGCGCGGCCTGTTCGGGCGGGAGAACGTGGTGATCGAACTGGTCGACCACGACATGCCCGGCGATGACGAGCGCAACGACGCGCTGGCCGAGTTCGCCGCCCGGTACGGCGCCAGGACCATCGCCACGAACCAGGTGCACTACGCCACCCCCTCGGACTTCCCGACGGCCAGCGCGCTGGCCGCGCTGCGCGCCCGGCGCAGCCTTGAGGAGATCGACGGCTGGCTGCCGGCCGGGGCCACTTCTCACCTGCGTTCCGGGCAGGAGATGGCCGAGCGCTTCGCCCGCTTCCCCGGCATCCTGCGACGCACCGTGGAACTGGCCGGGGAGTGCGCGTTCGACTTCGCCGCCGTGGCCCCGGGGCTGCCGAACCGGAATGTTCCCGAGAAGCACAGCGAATCCACGTGGCTGCACGAGTTGGTGATGGAGGGGGCGGCGAAGCGCTACGGGCCGCCCGGCAAGGTCAACCAGCGCGCGTATCAACAGCTTTTCAAGGAGCTCGGGACCATCGCGGACCTGGATCTCGCGGGCTATTTCCTGATCGTGTACGAGATCGCGAAGTTCTGCCGGGAGAAGAACATCCTCGCGCAGGGCCGCGGCTCGGCGGCGAACTCGGCGGTCTGCTACGCCCTGTACATCACCAACGTGGACGCGGTGAAGTACAACCTGGTCTTCGAGCGCTTCCTGTCCCCGGAGCGGGACGGCTATCCGGACATCGACCTGGACATCGAGTCCTCCCGCCGCGAGGAGGTGATCCAGCACGTCTACGACGTGTACGGCCGGGAGCGCGCCGCGATGGTCGCCAACGTGATCACCTACCGGGCCAAGATGGCGATCCACGACGCGGCGCGAGCCCTCGGCTACTCCCCCGGCGCGCAGCAGGCCTGGAGCGAACGGCTCGGCCCCTACCCGGCAGCGTCGGAGGTAGAGGTCTCCGACATTCCCGCCGACGTGCTGGAGTTGGCGACCCGGATGCACGGCCTGCCGCGGCACCTGGGCATCCACTCCGGCGGCATGGTGCTGTGCGACCGTCCCATCGCGGAGGTCGTGCCGACCGAGTGGGCGCGGATGGCGGACCGCTCGGTGGTGCAGTGGGACAAGGACGACTGCGCCGATGCCGGCCTGGTGAAGTTCGACCTGCTGGGCCTGGGCATGCTCGGCGCCCTGCACGACTGCTTCGACCTGGTCCGCGAGCACCACGGCCGGCGGTTGGGCCTCGGCGAGATCCCCGAGGACGATCTCGAGGTGTACGAGATGCTGTGCGACGCCGATTCGGTGGGCGTCTTCCAGGTCGAGTCGCGGGCGCAGATGGCGACCCTGCCGCGGCTGAAGCCGAGGGAGTTCTACGACCTGGTCGTCGAGGTCGCGCTGATCCGCCCGGGGCCGATCCAGGGCGGCGCCGTGCACCCCTATCTGCGCCGCCGCAACCGGGTCGAGAGCGCGGAGCCGCCGCACGAACTGCTCAGGGAGGCGCTCGCCCGCACCCTCGGCGTGCCGCTGTTCCAGGAGCAGGTGATGCAGATGGCCATCGCCGCGGCGGATTTCTCCGCCGTCGAGGCCGACCGGCTGCGGCGGGCGATGGGCGCGAAGCGCTCCACCGAGAAGATGCTCGCGCTCAGGCAGCGGCTGATGGCCGGGATGGCCGCCAACAAGATCGGGCCGGAACTGGCCGAGGACATCTACCGCAAGCTCGAGGCCTTCAGCTCCTACGGCTTCCCGGAGAGCCACTCCATCTCGTTCGCCTACCTCGTATATGCGAGTTCTTATCTGAAGCGCTACTATCCGGCCGCGTTCGCCGCGGCGCTGCTCAACAACCAGCCGATGGGCTTCTACAGTCCGGCCTCGCTGATCAGCGATGCCCGGCGGCACGACGTGACCGTGCGCGGCGTGGACGTCAACGTCTCCAAGGACAAGGCCACTCTCGAGCCTCCGCCGCACGACTACGTGCCCAGACACCGGCACGCCTCACGCCACCCGCAGCCCGTCATCCGGCTGGGGCTCGCCTCGGTGCGGGCCCTCGGGGACAGCGCCGCCGAGCGGGTGGCCGAGGAGCGCGAGAAGAACGGTCCCTATGAGGGGCTGGAGGACTTCGTCCGGCGGACCGGGCTGTCGCTCGCGGCGCTGGAGGCGCTGGCCACGGCGGGGGCGTTCGGCTGTTTCGGGCTGGCCCGCCGTGAGGCGCTGTGGCAGGTCGGCGCCCTGGCCGGGACCACCGAGGCCCACATTCCCGGGACCGCGGGCGTCGACGGCGTTCCGGAACTGCCCGCGATGACCCTCGTCGAGCAGACCTTCGCCGACCTGTGGGCCACCGGCACCAGTCCCGACTCCCATCCCATCGCGCACACCCGCGAACTGCTGGACGCCGCGGGGTACCTGCGTATCGCGGACCTGGAACACCTGCCGGACCGGCACCCGGTGCACGTCGCCGGGATCGTGACGCACCGCCAGCGCCCGCCGACCGCGGGCGGGGTGTGCTTCCTGTCCCTGGAGGACGAGACCGGGCTGGTCAACGTCGTCTGCTCGCCGGGCATCTGGCAGCGGTACCAGCGCGTGTGCCTGTCGCACGGGGCGCTGCGCATCACCGGGCACCTGGAGCGCGCCGAGAGGGACGGCGACAAGGAGAGCAAGGCCATCAACCTCGTCGCCGGGCGGCTCGCCCCGCTGCGGGTCGACGCTCAGCCCGACCGGCTGAAGGGACGGAACTTCCGATGATCCGGCGACCCGGCTCGCGACTCAGCGGTAGACCCCCTCCACCCGCCAGGCGCCGTGTTCGAGGGCGAGCAGGAAGGCGCGACCGTCCGCGGTGGACAACTGGAGCCTGGCGCGGCGGCGGGATGCGGCCGGTCGCCACGGGTGCTCGTGATACGGCCAGGGTCCGGCCCAGGTGGTGACCGGAAGCGGGCGGCCGCCGAGGACGAGGACGGCGGGCCGGTCGCTGAGGCGGACGCGGCCGGACACCTCGATGTGGGCGCCGTCCGAGCCGAGGAGCAGGACAGGGGGCTGATCCTCCGGGAGCAGCGAGGGTGCGGGTGCCGGCACGGCGCCGGGCCAGGGGGCGTCAGGGTCCGCGGCGGAACCCTTGGGCGGCTTCTCACCCCAGAGCGTCCGGGCGATCCGGGCGGCGGGGTCGCGTCCGCCGGTCAGGTGCAGCAGGGTGACGCCGTCGTGGCCGAGCATCGCCTGCACCCGCTCCGCCGCGCGGTCCACCCGATCCGGCACGGTCTCGCGCCCCCACAACGCCTGCTGGCTGCCGGTATCCACGACGAGCGGACCGGGGACGAGGCGCAGCGAGACGAGCGGGTCGGCGGCGACCTCCGCGACCGAGGAGAACCGATCCGCCTCACGCGCGCGGTCCGCGAAGGACCCCCCGGAGGACTCGCGCACCCCACCTCCGAACACGTCCACGGCGGAGAAGGCTCCATACGATCCCCGCACTCTGACTCCGGACACATCCGCAGCCGAGGAACCCCCGCGCGCCCTCCGGGCTCCAGCTCCCGACACTTCCGAAACGTCTGCGGCGGCGGGGACCTCGTACGATCCCCGCGCACCGGCTCCCGACACGTCCGACACGTCCACGGCAGAGGAGACTCCGCGCGGACCCCGGGCTCCAGCTCCCGATACTTCCGAAACGTCCGCGGCGGCGGGGACTTCGTACGATCCCCGCGCACCGGCTCCCGACACTCCCGAAACGTCCGCGACAGAGGAGGTCTTGTACGAGCCTCGGGTTGCTCCGGCCCCCGACACTCCCGACACTCCGGGCACGTCCACGGCGATGGAGGCTTCGCGGGGGCTGTGGGCTCCGGCTCGGGATACTCGGGTCCGCCAGCCGTCGAGCTGCCAGCGGACGCGCTGGGCCAGGGCCTGTGCGGACAGGGCGGAGCCCAGTGCGTCGCCGTTGCGCCAGGTCCGCGCGTACTGGGCGCCGCTCTCGGTGGCCAGCTCGATCCGCACGGAGGCGCAGGTCACGCCCGCGGCGGCGAGGTCGGCGCGCCAGCGGTCGGCGAGCGCCTTGGCGGCGAAGAGCACCTGCTCGTCGCGCTCGGCGGGCGGGTCGAACAGATGCAGGGCGCTGAGATCCTCGCCCGGGCGGCGGGCCGCGGGCGGGCGCGGGTCGAGTCCTCTGGCCAGCCGGTGCGCCTGGACGCCGACGGGGCCGAAGCGGTTGGCCACGTCCGCCACCGGCAGCGCGGCGAGGTCGCCGAGAGTGCGGATGCCGAGGCGTTCGAGGATCCCGCTCAGCTCCGGGCGGTCGAACACCCGCAGCGGATAGGGCGCGAGGAACGCGGCGCTGCCGCCGGGCGGGACGATCAGCGGTTCATCGACGGGCAGCCGGGCGGCCAGGCTCGCGGCGAAGGTCCCGTCCGCGATGCCGACGCCGCAGCCGAGCGGGTCGCCGGGCGGCGCGGCGGCGTCCGTCTCCGCGGCGGGCTCGGTAATGCCGACGTCGGCGACGGCCTCGCGGACCAGCAACGCCAGCCGGGCCTCGCCGCCGTGGTAGCGGGCCGGTCCCGGCGCGGCGAGGGCGATCAGGCCGGGGCGGACGACCTCCACCCCGGCCGCCACGTCCTCCACCGCCTGCACGACCGGTTCGAAGACGCGCTCCTCGGCCGGCTCGTCGCGCGGGTACGCGCGCAGTTCCGGGCACAGCCGCTGGGCGTCGCGCACCCGCTGGCCGCGGCGTACCCCGGCCGCCCGCGCCGCCGCCGAACAGGCCAGCACCGTGGCTCGCGCGCCCTCCCCGACCAGCACCGCGGCGGGCACGTCGGGCCCGGCGCCGACCGCGTGCACCGGCCAGTCCGGGCACCAGACGACCAGGACCCGGGTGATCTGTTCGTCGTTCATGGGAGGCGACACCTCGCGACTGCCCGCGCGGCCTTCTCGAAAGCTAGGCTGCGCAGATGATCTCCGAAGCAGGCGCGCAGGACCGCTGGACCGAGGATCCTTCCGAGCCGGAGATCCCCTTGCTCGGCGGGGATGTCACCGAAGGCGTTGTCCGGGTGGGGACGACCGTGCGACGGCCGATGGGACGAAACGCGGCTTTCATCCATGCTCTGCTGCGGCACCTCGAAGCAGTCGGCTTCGAGGGCGCTCCGCGATACCTGGGCGTGGACTCCGCCGGGCGCGAGGTCCTCACGTTCGTCGAAGGCGAGGTGGCCGGGCGTCCGCACCCGGCGTGGATCGCCGACGAGGCCAGGCTCGCCTCGATCGGCAGGCTGCTGCGCGGCTATGACGACGCCGCGGCGACCTTCGTCGCCCCCGAAGGCATCGAACTGGAACTGCCTGCCGACCCGCCGGGACTGCCCCCGGCCCCTACGTACGCGGACGAGGTGATCGGGCATCTGGATGTCACTCCGGAGAACGTCGTCTTCCGAGACGCGACCGCTTACGCCCTGATCGACTTCGATCTCGTGCGACCCGCGACCAGGGTCGACGAGCTGTACAACGCCATGCTCTGGTGGGCGCCGCTCAACGAGCCGCGGGACGTCGGCCCCGGACTGCGTGGGCTCGACGCGCCGAAGCGGTGCCGCATCCTGGCCGACGCCTACGGCATGTCGGACCGGGACCGAGGCAGGCTCGTGGAAGTCGCGGTACTGCGCACTCGCCGCTCGTGGCACCTGATGAAGTACCGCGCCGAAACGGACGGCGGCGGTTGGCGGCGCATGTGGGACGAGGGAGTCGGCGAGATCATCAAACGGCGCGAGGCGTGGCTCGAACGCAACGGCGCTGAGATCGAAGCCGCGTTGAAGGCACCCTGAACCCGTAGCCGAGCATCGGCCCGCACCCGGCTCACCGGGCATGGATCCCACTTCGAATATGCCAACTGCGCCAGTGGGGGTGTCGGCGGTCTGGGACATGATGAGCTGCCTGGGATGACGGGTCGGGCGGAAGTGCCGGGGCGGATCAGGCCACTGCGGTGAGTCGCGGCGCGGTGCCCTCCTTCCGGTCCGTGCGGTCCCGGTCTGGCCGGGCGAGAGTGGAGGCGGACAGGGGTGTCTCGGCGCCCAGGTCTTCGGGCAGCAGAACCTGGACGCTGCGCCGCCGCCGGGTCCGGTCCTCGGCGTCGATCCGGGCCTGGCCGGCGACGAGGTGCCCGGTGCCCGCGTCGAAGCCGGTCCAGCCGAGCCGCCGCACCCGCAGCGTCGTCCGGGCGCCGGGCCACGCGCCGAGCACGAGCAGGGCCGCGCGGTGCCGGGACTCGTCGCCCGCGCCCTGCCGCAGCCGGGCATCCACCCGGCGGGCCACCTGCGCGGGGACCGCGTCGGGCGGGGAGAGCAGCACCAGGTCGACGCCGTCCGCCAGCACCGTCGCGATCTCGGCCCAGCGCTCCCCCGGCCTGGCGACGACGAGCAGCCGCTGCAACGCGCCCTCCCGCAGCGCCTCGGCCCCGAGCAGTTCCGCCAACGCCGCCCCGCCGAGCCCGCGCACCCCGACCGCCGCGCACCACAGCCCCTGCCGCAGCGCCCCGGCCAGCAGCGCGAGGGTGAGATAGTCCACCGCCGCGACGCCGAAGGGCGCGGAGGTGGGAGTGAGCGCGGCTGTTCGGAACGGGACCGGATCGGGGGCGGAGGAGGCGGCGGCGTCACCGGGAATGGGAACGGGAACGCGAGCGGCTGCGGACGGGCGGACGGCGCGGGTGGGAGCGGGAGGTACGGAGGCGGGCACAGGCGCAGCGGTGCGGGTGGGGATGGAATCGCGGGCGGGCGCAGCAGTGCGGGTGGGGATGGAATCGGGGGCGCGGGCGGGCGCGGCGGGGCGGGGCGGGGTGGGATCGGGGGCGGGGGCGTCGCCGGGGAGGGCTAGGGTCTCGCCGCGGCGGATTCCCTCGGGGAGCAGCGGGGTCAGCGGCTCGGGGACGGCGATCGGCTCGAAGCTTCGCGGTGACGCATCGCCCAAGGTCAGGGCCCCGACAGCAGCCAGGGCCGCGCGTCGCTCAACCACGTCCGCCGAAGCTTTTTCGAACACTTGAGCGACTGCCATGGCGCCAGTATCACCCCGGCGCTCGGGGTATGTCAAAACATAGAGATAGCTGACGCAGGGTCAGATGGAACGGATGGCTGATCTGAGTGCCGCCTTCTGGCCGCAGCGATTTCGAGTCCCGGCGATTTCGAGTCCCGGCGGCGTCGAGTGCCAGAGCGGTCGAGTGCCAGAGCGTAGGGATACCTCGCGGTCCAGGCGACCACTTCCCGGCCCGATTGGGGCGTCACGCATGGTGATAGCGTCAACTTCGTGATGCGGGTACTCGCGGTGGAGAACTACCGGTCGCTGCGCCACCTCGTGGTCCCGCTCGGGCCGCTGAACATCGTCACCGGATCGAACGGCAGCGGGAAGTCGAGCCTGTATCGCGCGCTACGGCTGCTGGCCGACGCCTCGCGCAACGGCACCGTGGCGGCACTCGCCCGGGAGGGCGGGCTCGACTCGACGTTGTGGGCCGGCGCGGACAAGCTCGAGCGCAGCAGCGAGGTCCACTCGCTGCACAGCGCCGTACGTACCGGGTCGGGCCTGCGCCTCGGCTTCGCAGGCGGGACCAGTGATTTCGGGTACGCGATCGACCTGGACCGGCCGCCGCCGGACGGCACCGCCACCCTGTTCCGCAGCGACCCGGACATCAAGCGCGAAGCGGTGTGGAGCGGGCCGGTGCTGCGCCCGGCCGCGCTGCTCGCGGACCGGCACAACAGCGTCGCGCGGATCCGGGAGGGCCGCGGCGGGTGGGCCGAGCTCTACGACTCGATCCGTCCCTACGAGAGCATGCTGAGCGAACTGGCCGACCCGCAGCGCGCGCCCGAGGTGCTGCGGCTGCGCGAGCAGATCCGCTCCTGGCGCTTCTACGACCACCTGCGCACCGACGCCGCCGCGCCCGCCCGCCACAGCCCGATCGGCACCAGGACCACCGTGCTCGGCCACGACGGCGCCGACCTCGCGGCAGCGCTCCAGACGATCCGTGAGATCGGCGACAGCCCGGCGCTGGACGCAGCCGTCGACCTGGCCTTCCCCGGAAGCCGGCTGCGCGTGACGCGCGATGAATCAGGGCGCTTCAACCTGCGGCTCTCCCAGCCCGGACTGTCGCGCCCGCTGAGCGTCGCCGAACTGTCCGACGGCACCGTGCGCTACCTGCTATGGGTCGCTGCGCTGCTCACCCCGCGTCCGCCGGAACTGCTGGTGCTCAACGAGCCCGAGACGAGCCTGCACCCGGACCTGCTCGTACCGCTGGCCCAGCTGATCGTCACCGCGGCCGCCAAGTCCCAGCTCATCGTCGTCTCCCACTCGCAACCGCTGATCGACGCGGTGAGCCGGCTCCTCGAGGAGTCCGGAGCCGATCACCCGGTGAACACCATCGAGCTCACCAAGGTCTCCGGACAGACCCTGATCGCCGGACTCCACCCCCTCGACGAACCCCCGTGGCACTGGCCGAAACGATAGCCTCGCCGCTGGCGACCTGCGGCGGGACGCGGAGGCACGAAGATCCCGGCATGAAATTCGCAGAACGAGCCTGCATCACTCATCCCCCCCGACCTGCCGCTGAGCCTATGACGCCATTTTGAAGCGGACGACGATCCCACGAGGAGCAAGGGCACTACTTCAGCATCGTGCTGCTGGCCCTGCCGGGCTACTACGACACCCCCGCCCAAGCCGACGAGCGTGCCCGCCACCGCGCCGGTTCCAACCGTCATGCTTCGGCACAGTCCCGTGATGAAGTCGGCCTGGGGCGCGGTTTCGGCTTTTCGACCGGCCCGTTTCCCCAGGCCGCTTCCCGAACCCGCCGGGTGCCTTTGTACTTCGAGAACGGCGCGCCCGCCGGCCGCACTCCGTGGGCATCCAACCACGCGAACATCTCAGGGTGCAGCTGCGGAAGGACCGTGCCGATCGTCTCCATGGTGACGCTCGCCTTGATGGCCACATACGGTTGCTCGGCGCGCTGCACGATCTCCGGGTCAGTCTGCATACCTCCCTCCGCTTGCCGATGGCCTGGACAATACGGCGACGATACCGCCACGCTCCGAGAGATGCGCCCGTGGCCACGGGACTTGATCTCTGTTCAGCGGGCAACCGCCATCGACCGCACTGACTCCGTACCCTGACATGCAACTGCCCACAGCTACGCCTGCCACACCGGCAGGCCAACCCATCGGCGCGTCAACCCGAACCTCGGCATCGCTCCGCCCGCCGCTCGCCGGGCGCAAGCGTTCCTCGTCCAATCCCCGAGTGGGTCCTCACGTCACCTTCGCCAGAACAGGTGGTGCGTCACGCCGCTCGGGCTGGGCACGACCTCAAGATGGAACCGGTCGAGCAGTTCGTCGGGGGACTCCCAGAGTCGTAGTCCGGGCCCGAGCTTCACCGGCGAAACCGCCACATGCATGGTGTCGACGAGGTCAGCGTCAAGGAACTGCCGGATGGTGGTAATCCCGCCGCCGAGTCGGACGTCCTTGCCGTCCGCCGCGTCCCGCGCCCGTTCGAGGACCGTGGCCGGGTCGCCGTCGACGAAGTGGAACGTGGTGTCGGAGAGCGTGAACGACGGACGCGTGTGGTGCGTCATGATTAACACCGGGGTGCGGAACGGGGGCTCGTCACCCCACCAGCCGCGCCAGTCATGGTCCTGCCAGGGCCCGCGCTGGGGCCCGAACTTGTTGCGGCCCATGATCTCGGCGCCGATGTTGCGTGCGAAGTCTCGCGTGAAGTAGTCGTCGAGGCCCCGGCTCCCCCCGGGATCCGTGCGCATGGGCCAGCTCGCTGTGGCTCCGGCCCAGGCGAACAGCCTCTCGGGATGGTCGTAGCCGAACGGTCTCCCCAGACTCTGGTGCTCACCGGCACCGATTCCGTCACTCGAGACATTGAAGTTCATGACTTTCAGCAGTTGATCCATGTGCTTCCTCGTCAGGTCGGGTCGCGTCATCGTGTGGCGAGGCGCCGCACATCATGACGTCGAACAGGACGTGGCCGGATCGACAGCGGCCCGTAACTTTTTTCCAAGGCGCGTCGGGACGCAGTTAGACACGCCTCGGCCGCGGCGGCCGCAGGGGCGGCAGCGATGGTGTGATGCTCTGCTCTGGAGCTTGCGCATCGATCGCACGTCGGAACGGTCGGACGGCGTTGTCGTGGTCGAACCCAATATGGTTGCTCCGCATGACCGAGATCGAGACCGAGATCACCGCGGGTCTCATCCGCGAGCTGCTGCGGGACCAGCATCCGGACCTGGCCGAGCTGCCCCTGCGCGAGGTGGAGGGCGGCTGGGGCAACCAGATGTGGCGCCTCGGAGACGAGTTGGCCGTGCGGATCCAGCGCATGGACACCGACCCCGATCACCAGCTCAAGGAGCGCCGGTGGCTGCCGCTGCTCGCCCCACGCCTACCGCTGCCGATCCCCGTCCCGGTGCGCAGTGGTGCGCCCTGCGAGCGTTTCCCCAAGCTTTGGACTGTCATGACGTGGGTGCCGGGCCTGCCGCTGGACCACGGGTCGATCACCCGCGGCGAGCACGCGGCCGACACCCTGGCGGCGTTCCTGCGGGCGCTGCACGTGGCAGCGCCCGCCGACGCACCGGTCGGTAAGGGCTTCGGCGCGCACCCCAGGGACTGCACGGACGGCTTCTATCAGTTCTTCGACTCCGTCGACGCCGACGCGATCGGCTCCGACGCCGCCGAGGTCCGGGCCGTGTGGGACGACGCCGCCGCGGCCCCCGGATGGGAGGGGCCGCCGGTGTGGGTGCACGGCGACCTGCATCCCGCGAACGTCGTCGTCGCGGACGGGACGCTGGCGGGCGTCGTCGACTTCGGCGCCCTGTGCGCCGGCGACCCGGCGTGGGACCTGGCGGCCGCCTGGGTACTGCTGCCGGCGGGAGCGGCCGCACGCTTCTTCGCCGCGTACGCGAAGGCTGACGAGCCGACGGTCCGGCGCGCCCGCGGGCTGGCCGCGCTCAAGAGCCTCTTCCTGATGCTGATGGGCCAGAACGGGGACCGCGGCATGCCCGGCGGCAAGCCGGCGTGGGGACCGGCGGGACGGGCGGCACTCGACCGGGTCCTGAGCGAGCGTCTGACCCGATTCCACGATTGAGTCGGGACCGGAGATGTCTGGCCGCTGAACGTCGGCCAGGTCTACACGACGGTGCAGCGTCTGGAGCGCGACGGGCTCGTCGCGTCCGGCGACGGTGACGAAGCCGGGCCGCGGAAGTGCTTCCGGATCACCGACGAGGGCAGCGAAGAGCTCGCAAGCGCGGTGCCGCCGCGATCCTGGTGACGCATGACCCGCAACCGGCTTCCTGGGCCGATGATCATGTGGCGTTCCTGCGGGACGGCGCGATCACCGACCAGACCGCGGCGCCTGGGCATGACGGTCGGCACCATCCGGCGAGTCCGCCGGAGAACTACGGACCCTGACAGCCACGGGAGCCTCCCGCGCGGTGCGCCGAAAGCTGACTGCGGCGACATCGGGCGCCCGGGCCGGCGCAGGCGTCGTCCTGGGAGCCTCGGCCACCGCCCTGGGCCCTGATCGGCATCTAACACCGCGATATCGACGCCCTGAGCCACACCCCGTCCCTACCCTGGCCGCCGCCTTCGTCCTGGGTGTCCCGGTGCTGGCCACCCTCGCCGCCGGCTGGCTCCTGGCCGGCCGCGAACCCGGCACCATCGCCCGGCAGTTGGCGGAGTGAGCCTCAGGTCACCTGCCCCGGTTAGGCCAGCGGCCAGCTAACGGGGCTCGGCGCAGCGGATCACGGCGGCGGATTCGGGAGGGAGGGTGAGGGCGGTGCCGTCGAGGCGTACGCCGGGGGCGGAGGCGAGCAGGATCGTGGTGGGGGGCTCGGCCGAAGGTACGGGGACGGTGCGCGGGGCGGGCGAGAGGTTGGCGGCGATGTGCAGGGGGCCGCGGCGGACGACGATCCAGCGGTCGGCCTCGTCGAAGTGGACCTCCACGTGGGCGAAGGTCGGGTCGGTGAGGGCGGGTTCCGCTTTGCGGAGGGCGATGAGGGATCGGTACCAGGAGAGCAGGGCCGCGTGCGGCCCGCGGGTCCGTTCGGGCCAATGCAGCTTGCTGCGCGCGAAGGTCGCCGGGTCCTGGGGGTCCGGGACCTCGTCGGGGGACCAGCCGTAGGCGGCGAACTCGGCGCGGCGGCCTTTGCGGACGGCGTCGGCGAGTTCGGGCTCGGGGTGGGAGGTGAAGTATTGCCACGGGGTGCTCGCGGCCCATTCCTCGCCCATGAACAGTTGGGGCGTGAACGGGGAGGTGAGGAGCAGGGCGGCGGCTACCTTCCGCAGTCCTTCGGGGAGGGAGGCGCCGATGCGGTCTCCCTGGGCGCGGTTGCCGACTTGGTCGTGGGTTTGCAGGGAGACGATGAAGTGGGTGGTGTCGAGGGTGTCGGTGTCTACCGGGCGGCCGTGGTGGCGGGCGCGGAAGGTGGAGTAGGTGCCGTTGTGGAAGAAGGCTGAGGTCAGCACTTTTCCGAAGGCTGCGAGGTCGCCGAAGTCGCAGTAGTAGCCCTGGCGTTCGCCGGTGAGGGCGCTGTGCAGGGCGTGGTGGAAGTCGTCGCTCCACTGGGCGTGGATGCCGAGGCCGCCGTCGCCGCGCGGGGTTATGGTCCGGGGGTCGTTGCGGTCGGTTTCGGCGATGAGATGGAGGTGGCGGCCGGTGTGCGTCGCGAGATCGTCCACGGCCGCCGAGAGTTCTTCGAGCAGGTGGACGGCGCGGGTGTCGATGAGGGCGTGGACGGCGTCCAGGCGCAGGCCGTCGATGTGGTTGTCGCGGAGCCAGAACAGGGCGTTGTCGATGATGAACGCGCGGACCTCGTCGGAGCCCGCGTCGTCCAGGTTCACGGCGGCGCCCCAGGGGGTGCCGTGCGCGTCGGTGAAGTACGGGCCGAAGTCGGCGAGGTAGTTGCCGCTCGGGCCGAGGTGGTTGTAGACGACGTCGAGGAGCACGCCGAGGCCGCGGGCGTGGCAGGCATCGACGAAACGTCGCAGCGCCTCCGGGCCGCCGTACGGCTCGTGCACGGCCCACAGTGCCACGCCGTCGTAGCCCCAGCCGTGGTCGCCGTTGAAGGCCGCGACCGGCATGACCTCGACGAAGTCGATGCCGAGGGCGACGAGGTGATCGAGCTTCGCCATCGCCGCGTCGAAGGTACCCTCGGGGGTGAACGTGCCGATGTGGAGTTCGTAGATCACCGCACCGGGGAGGGGGCGACCGCGCCATGCCGAGTCGGTCCAGCGGAATGCCGCGGGGTCGTCGGGGGCGCTCGGGGAATGCACGCCGCGGGGCTGGCGGCGGGAGCGCGGGTCGGGGCGTGGGGGGCCCCCGTCGAGGCGGAAGGCGTAGCAGGCCGCCCCACTCGGGAGGGTGGTGTGGAACCAGCCGGGGCGGTCTCCGCGATTCATCGGGATCACGGCGTCACCGGTGTCCAGATCGACCCGTCGGGCGCGCGGGGCCCAGACTTCTATCGAGGTCACGAGGCATCCTCGCGGACGAGTAGCGCGACCGGAAGTTCCTCCGTCAACGCGCCGAGCGGCACCCCGATCCCGGCCTGGCCGTCGACGTGGTATTCGCGGCCGCTCAGCCGGCAGCGCCAATGGCCGGGCGGCAGGGAGAGCGTCGTGTCGCGCCAGCCGCCCGCGCGTTCGAGGCCCACGGACAGCCGCGTGCCGATGACGGCGACGTGCTCGCCGCGCAGGAACGCGAGCGCGTGGTCCGCCGCCGGGCCGATCGGGAACAGCGGGGTCTGCGGCGCTTCGGGGGCGAACCACTCGGGGCGCTCGCGGCGAAGGCGCAGGGCGCGGGAGGTGATGAGGATCTTGGCGGTGGGGGCGGGGAGGTAGCCCGGAGAGGAGTACGCGTCCGCCTCGTCGAGCAGGGCGCGCAGGGCGGGGAAGTCCACGGGGCGGCGGTTGTCCGGGTCGGTGAGCGCCCAGAACTCTGATTCGGTGCCCTGGTAGACGTCGGGAATCCCGGCCATCGTCAGCTGGACCAGCTTCTGAGTCAGGATATTGCTGCGGACGTAGGGGGCGAGGTGGTCGGTGAAGGTGCCCAGTTCGGCGCGGACCTTCGGGCTCTCCAGCGCGGCCTCGGCGAAGCCCAGCACCCTGTCCTCGTACGCCTCGTTGGGCGCGCTCCACGAGGTGCGGCCCTTCGCCTCCCGCAGGGCTTTGCGAAGGTATGTCAGCAGCCGGTCGGCGTCGATCGGCCAGGCGCCGAACAGCGTCTGCCAGAGCAGGTACTCGTCCGCCGGGTCGGGGGCGTCCGGGGGCGTGGTCGTGGCGCGCACGGCGACCTGGAATCCGGCCAGCGCGGCGGCCCATTCGTCGGGGAGTTCGGTGAGCAGGGCCAGGCGGGCGCGCACGTCCTCGGAGCGCTTGGAGTCGTGCGTGCTCAGCGCCGTCATCGCGGCGGGCCACTCGGACTGCCGCAGCGCGCAGAAGCCGTGGAACCTGGCGGACGACATCGCCGGCTCGGTCGGTTCGCCGCCCACGTCGGAGGCGCTGGGCAACGCCGTCCACCGGTAGAACGCCGTGTCCTCGACGCCCTTCGCCATCACCGCGGCGCAGGTCTGCTGGAAGCGCACCTGGAACTCGTCGCGCGGCTCGTCGCGCGGGCCGACGCGGCCGAGCGCGAGGTCGCGGACCAGGTTCAGCGTCTCGTGGCGCTCGGCCGGGAGGGTCGTGGCCGCCGCCTTCGCCGCCGCCTCGACCCGCATCACCGATTCGGCGGGAGCGGACTCGCCGGGGACCGTGTACGCGCGGTAGACCCGCAGGTTCGCGATCAGGGCGCTGACGGTCTCGCGCAGTCCGGCCTGGGTGTGGTCGCGCAGCTCCAGCTCGGTGTGGCAGATCGCGACGAGCACCTCGACGAGCCGGTCCACCTCGGCGCGCAGCACGGTGTCGAGCACGCCGAGCCGCGCCTGCCTGGCCACCGGCCCGAACTCCTGGGCCGAGCCGGTCAGGCCCGAGTAGAGCGCGACGACGCGTTCGGCGCCGATGGGGTCGGTGAGCACCGCGGCGATCGCCCGCTGCGCGTCGTAGCCCGTGGTCCCGGCGCACTCCCAGTCGGCGGGCAGCTGCTCGTCGGCCCCGAGGATCTTCTCCACGACGGTCCACGCGCCGCCCGTGGCGCCGTGCAGGAAGCTCAGGTAGCCCCGCGGGTCGGCGAGGCCGTCCGGGTGATCGATGCGCAGCCCGTCGAGCGTGCCGTCGTCCACCAGCTCGAGCAGCAGCCGGTGGGTGGCGTGCAGCACGCCGGGGTCCTCGACCCGGATCGCGATCAGGCTGCTGATGTCGAAGAAGCGGCGGTAGCCGGGCTCCTCGGCCGCGACCCGCCAGTACGCCGGCCGGTAGAACTGGGCGCGCAGCAGCTCGGGCGGCTCCAGCTCCTCGGTGCCGGGACGCAGCGGGAAGACGTGCCCGAAGTAGCGCAGCACCGGGCCGCCGAACTCGGCGACGGCCGCGTCGGAGCGGTCCGCGTGCAGCTCACCGGTGCGCAGGCACTCGCCGATCCGGCGGCCGAGCACGGGCAGCAGCAGCGCGCCGTCCTGCGCGGACCAGTCCACGTCGAACCAGGCGGCGAAAGGCGACTCCGGGCCCTCACGCAGCACCGACCACAGCGCGCGGTTGCCCTTCTCCGGCACCGGCACGGCCATGTGGTTGGGCACGACGTCGGCGATCGCGCCGAGCCCGCGCTCGTGCAGGGCCGCGGCGAGCCGGTGCAGCGCGACCTCGCCGCCGAGGCCGTCGGCGATCCGGTCGTGGTCGATCACGTCGTAGCCGTGGGTGGACCCGGCGGTGGCCTGCAGGATCGGCGATAGGTACACATGAGTGACGCCGAGCCGGTCGAGGTAATCCACTTGGGCTAACAGGTCGTCGAAAGTCATGCCCTCGGACAGCTGTACGCGGTACGTGGACCCGGGTACCCGGTGTCGCCGCCGTTCCTCGGGCTTCGCGGTATCCAGCTCGCTCTCCCTGCTCTCCGCGTGCCGCGCCGGCACCGTGTCGCATCCAGTCTTTACCCGGTCCGGGCGGACCTGCACGCCGAAAGGGCCGGACTGTGCGCATCCGGCGCCCGAGGCTAGCCCGACGACAGCAGCAGCCGCAGGGCGAGGAACGCGATCAGGGCGCTCGATCCCAGGGCGGAGACGAGTCGGCCCCGACTGCCGGTGAGGACGCGGCCGAGCAGCGCGCCGCTGAGCGCGAGGAGCAGTTGCCAGCTCGCTGACGCGATGAACGCGGCGGCGACGAACGCGGCCTGCTCGAGATGGCCCGGCGCCGACCTGCTCTGCATACCGATGACGAGCGCCGCGAAGTAGATCACGGTGAGCGGGTTCATCATCGTGACCGCCCAGAGGCCGAGGTACGCACGGACGGGGCTCAGCGGTGCGATCTCGTTCGCGGGGCCCGATGCGCGTCGATGTTGCGCGAACGCTGAGATGACACCGCGCGCCGCCAGCGCGACGAGTACCGCGGCCGACGCCCAGCGCAGTGGGACTAGGACCGGCTGAAGAGTATGCGCGAGGGCTGATCCGCCGAGCTGGGCGATCAGGGCGTAGATACCGTCGGCCGTCGCGACGCCGAGTGCGGCGCACGCTCCGATCCGCAGCGAGGTCCGCGCGGTGAGGGCGACCAGATACGTCCCGACGGCTCCGACCGGTACGGCGATGCCGTAGCCGGCCAGCAGCCCCGCGAGCAGGGCGGCGGTCACGACGGCGTCGGGATCGAACCTTCGACTATGGCCGACTGCTGCTGGCCGCGCGGCATGCGGGCGGCGGCGTCCAGCGGCAGGAGGGCGGTGATCGAGGTCATGGGCAGATCCTGACGGCGCCGATACCGCCCGGGCAACTCAATATTCCGATTTGATCTTCTTCATGCTCAGGTGCGAGGTGATCCGCACGACCCCGGGCAGCGGCGCAGGCCTGCCGGTCAGGAACACCTCGTACGCCTCGTGGTTCGCGACGGCGACGCGCAGGTAGTAGTCCGGGCGGCCGAACAGCCGGTGCAGCTCGACGACCTCGTCGAACGCGGCGAGGCTCTCCTCGAAGTCCGCGAAGCTCCTCAGGTCGTTCGCCGCGATCTCCACGTCGACCAGAACCTCGAGCCCGCGGCCGGACGCCTCGGGGTCGATCACGGCGCGGTAGCCGCGGATGACGCCGAGGTCCTCGAGCCGCTTGACCCGGCGAAGGCACGGCGGCGGGGTGAGGCCGACGCGCTTGGCCAGTTCGACGTTCGTCAGCCGGCCGTCCCGGCGCGACGTGGGGACCTCGAGCCCTGCCGTTCGCGGCGCTCGCTCCGCTGCGGGCGAGCCGGACGGTCAGCTATCTCAGCACCCGTATGCCAGCGGGCGTGATGGTGATCCTGCTCGTGTACTGCCTGCGCGGCACGCCGTTGAACCACCCCGCGCAGGCCCTGGCGCCGATCCGCGCCCTCGCCGTGACGATCACGCTGCACCTGTGGCGTCGGAACGCGCTGTTCAGCATCATCGGCGGCACGCTGGTGAGCGTGGTCCTGGCGACCGCCCTCCCGTTCCACTGATCATCGATCCGGGTAGGACTCCCCCATGACCTACGACGTCGCCGCCATCCGTGCCCGGTTCCCCGCGCTGGCCTCCGGCATCGCCCACTTCGACGGGCCGGGCGGAACACAGACACCACGGCCGGTGATCGACGCGATCGCGGCCGCGCTCTCCGCTCCGCTGTCCAATCGCGGTGACGGAACGCCCGGCGAGCGCAACGCGGAGACGATCGTCACGGAGAGCCGTCGCGCGCTGGCCGATCTGCTGGGCGCCGATCCGGCCGGGATCGTCTTCGGGCGCAGCGCCACGCAACTGACGTACGACTTCTCCCGGGCGCTCGCGAAAAGCTGGGCGCCGGGTGACGAGGTGGTTGTCACCCGTCTGGACCACGACTCGAACGTGCGCCCGTGGATCCAGGCGGCCGAGAGCGTGGGCGCGGTCGTGCGGTGGGTCGATTTCGATCCCGCGACCGGTGAGCTGACGGTGGATCACGTGCGTGCCGCGCTGTCCGAGCGCACGCGATTGGTCGCGGTGACCGCGGCGTCCAACCTGATCGGCACGCGGCCCGACCTGCCCGCGATCGCGCGGCTGGCCCACGAGGTCGGCGCGCTGCTCTACGTGGACGGCGTGCACCACGCCGCACACGCGAGTGTCGATCTCGCGACGCTCGGTACCGATTTCTACGTATGTTCGTCGTACAAGTTCCTCGGTCCGCACCTGGGGGTGCTGGCCGCCGCGCCCGCGCTGCTGGAGACCGTGTGGCCGGACAAACTGTTGCCCTCGACGAACGTCGTCCCCGAACGCTTCGAGTTCGGCACGCTGCCGTACGAGCTGCTGGCCGGCGCCCGCGCGGCCGTCGACTTCCTCGCCGATCTGAGCCCGGAGAGCGTGGGCACGCGCCGGGACCGGCTCGTCGCGACGTACTCGGCCCTCGGAGAACGTGAGGACGTGTTGCGGACGCGGATCGAGCAGGGCTTGGCAGAGCTCGATGCCGTGACCGTCTACTCGCGTGCAGCCCGCCGTACCCCGACGCTGCTGCTCACGATCGCCGACCGCAGCACTGTTGACGCCTACCGATTCCTCGCCGAGAACAAGGTGCACGCGCCGTCAGGGGCCTTCTACGCCATCGAGGCCTCACGCCACCTCGGCCTCGGCGACACCGGCGGGATGCGCATCGGCCTGGCGCCGTACAACGACGCCGCGGACGTCGAGCGGCTCCTCAGCGCGCTGACGAAGTTCGTCTACAGGTAGAACTACAGATAGAGCTCGGGGCGGCGGTCGCCGAACAGGTCGTTGTTCGGGTTGAAGCTCTTGTCACGGGTGGCGGTGAGGTCGACCTCGTACGCGGCCCGGTGTCCGTCGCCCGCGGCCGACGCCGGCCAGCCGAACTGGTCGAAGATCGCGGTGCCCTCTGTCCACTCCTGGCCGCGCTCGGTCCCGGTCCTGTCGCAGCACGCGATGACGACGCGGTTCACCCGGGCCGCGGCCTGCGCGAGGTGCCACTCCGGGGGCCGTTCGCCGTCCGGGCGGTAGACCAGCGGCCAGTTCGTCGGCACGGCGATCAGGTCGGCGCCTTCCAGCGCGACGCGGCGCGGGAACTCGGGGAACTCGAAGTCGTAGCAGACCATCACGGCGATCCAGCCGAAGCGGGTCGCGACGACCGGCGGCGGCTCGGAGCCGGCGGTGAAGAACAGCTTCTCCTCGTCCCACAGATGCGCCTTGCGGTACGTGGCCAGCACGCCGTTCGCGTTGAGCAGCATGGCGCCGTTGTAGAACCGGCCGTCGTCACCGCGCTCCGCGTAGCCGAGCACGACGATCGACTCGCCCTCGATCGCCGCCGCCCACTCGGCCGCCAGCGGGTCCGCGGGCGTGATCGCGCAGGCGTCCACCTCGTCCGCGGACTTGAAGACGTATCCGCTGGTGATCAGCTCGGGCAGGATCAGGATGTCGGCGCCCGAGGACGTCTCCTCGGCGATCACGCGCAGGATCTGCCGATGGTTTCCCGGAAGATCCGCGAGCGTCGGGGCGAGTTGGCGGCAGACGATGCGGGTCACCCTGGGCCTCCTGAGTCCGGCGATGGCCCCTCACTCTAGTGCCGCTCACGCCATCAGATCGTGCAGCAACCGGTCCATCTCGACGTAGCCGCTCTCGTAGCCGGGAGGCACCTCGGCATAGCTGAGGAACAGGAACGCGCGCAGCTGCCGGGCGGGCAGCGCGATCAGCGCCGAGCCGGCCTCCGCGCACAGCTCCAGCATCACCAGGTCCGGGCCGCAGGGCCAGACGTGCACATCACCCTCCCCGGCGGGGCCGGACAGCCCCTCGTCCAGCAGCGCACGGCCGAAGACCCAGCTGAGCAGGTGCCCGTCCGGACCGAGCACCGGGAAGTCCAGCCGGACCGCGTACGGATCTTGCACGTCGTAGCCGGCGGTGATGGTGAAGTCCAGTCCGGTCTCCTGTCCGATGATCAGGTACGCGGTGAGCCTTTCCGTGATGGTCGACATCGTCGTTCCTCTCCCCAAGCCTCGCGGCGGGCGGCCGCACAGTCCTCGCGGTGCCGGTCGGCACCGCCATGGACTCGACCCCGCCGAGAGTCGCCGCATTACATCAGTTTCCCCCGCTTTTATGTGATGTAGCTCATATGCGGGTGGTTAATTTGTCCGCTTAAGGTGGACCGGTACTCAGGAGATCACTGTCGAGGGGGTTGGCCATGCCGGGGACGCGCGCCGAGGAGGAGTACGCGGCTCGGTACGCGGCTCTCTACAGGGAGCACAACGCGCAGCTCATCGCGTATGCGCGCTCGCTCACCGGCAGCGCGACGATGGCCGAGGACCTCGCCGCGGAGGCGCACTTCCGGGTCTGGCGGCGCATCCAGGCGGGCCATGAGATCGACAACGTCGCCGCCTATCTGACCACGACCGTCCGCAACCTGGCCGCCGGGCTCGGCCGGGCGCGGCGGGAGATCGCCGGGGACGTCGCGGAACTTCCGGAGGATCCGGCGCGCGCGAGCGTGCACGCCGCGGCGATCGAGGATCCGGAGCGGCGCGCCTCGCAGGTGGACCTGATCTCCCGGCTGCTCAAGGAACTCCCGGACCGCTGGGCGAAGGCGCTGTGGTACGCCGAGGTCGAGGACCTGCCGATGGAGGCGGTCGGCGAGCGGATCGGCGCCAGCGCGGGCACGGCGGCCGTGCTGCTGACCCGGGCGCGCGAGCGGCTGCGGCAGGCGTTCCTGCAGTCGCAGTCCGGTGCGCCGCTGAGCGAGGACTGCGAGCCGTACTGGAAGCAGATGGCCACGATCGTGCGCGGCACGGCGTCGGCCCGGCGCACGAAGAGCGTGACAGAGCATTGTGACGAGTGCGCGGACTGCCGGGCCCGGATGCTCGCGCTGACCGAGGCGAACACCCGGCTCCCGGCGCTGCTCGGTCCGGCGATCCTGGCCGGTGTGCTCGGCGGCGGGGCGTGGTTCGTGCCCGCCCTCGGGACCGCGGGTACTGGCCCGGCGGCGGGTACGGCCGTGCGCGCGGGACGGGCAGGGAGCCGTATTGGCCGGCATGCCCGAATCAGTGCCCGGGCACGTGTTCTCAAGCACGGTCTGACGCCGACGAAGAGCATGGTCATCGGCTCCGTCGCGGCGGTGGGCATCGCGGCCACGGTGGCGACGCTCGCCCTCGGCTCGACGGACAAGCCGCACACCACGCCGCATGCGGCGGCGCTGCAGACGTCTCCCGCGGCCATCCAGCCGACGGCCACTTCCGGCGGCGGCAACGTCTCGGCCTCCGCCGTCGCCGCCGCGACGCAGGCCCCGGCCGCGACTCAGACCGCTGCCGCGCAGGCGACATCGGCCGCCACGACCGGCGCGGCCGCAGCCTCGTCCGCACCGACTCGGGCCTCGTCGAACGCGGTGACTCAGGCTTCGCAGACGCAGGCCGCGGCAGCCGCGACGGATCCGACCACTGCGACCACTCCCCCGGCGACTGCGCCGGCCTCGCCGACGTCGCCGATCCTGCCGACTTCGGCGGCCGCGACACCGAGCGCATCGGCCTCGACCGCCGGCGGGCCGGTCGTCGTGGACTCACCGACGCCCTCGCCGTCTCAGTCCTCGACTCCGGTCCTGACGCCGAGCCCGACCGTGACTCCGACACCGACCGTGACACCGACAATTACTGTGACACCGACCGTGACGCCGACCAGTAGCCCCACCTGCTATTGGGACATCTTCGGCATCTGTATCGTTGAGATCACGGGCGGCAACTGAGAACTGTGATCACTCCGCTACTCAGAACATTCATTCAGTAGCGTTGCGTAGTGTCAAGACCCGTACACACGAAATCTTCACACCCAACGCTCCCATGCGCCCCGGAGCAGGGGCTTTTCTCGCGTCACAAACTCAGTAATCTGACCATTGATCATCAGCGGTCGCGTTCCGACGACGCAGTGCGGCCGTACACCCACAGATGACCCCTGCCCACACCTTTGTACGAACACCGGGAGCGTACGCCCCCGGACTGAACGACTCAACCGGAAGGGGCCAAATGGACATCCCGGATCAAGTCGTGCTGTGGTGCCCGATGACGCCTGCGATTCACCCCGCGTGGCGCAACTGGGAGCGCGGTACCGTCGACTGGATGGAACGCTTCGGGCTCGACGGAGAGCAACGCGAAGCCGGCAGACTTTACAGCATCACCGCGGGCGAACTGGCCGCCCGCACCCTGCCCGACTGCTCCTACGAGGCCGGAGCGTTGTTCTCGGCGTTCAGCCTGATCTGGCTGTTCGCCTTCGACGACGCGTACTGCGACGAGGGACGGTACAGCCACGACCCGGGCGAGATGGCGCTGCTCGTGCACGAGATGCACCGGATCGTGGAGACCGGGTACACGACCTCGAACAGCCCCTGCGCCCGCGGCCTGGCCGATCTGAGACAGCGGCTCGACGGCATGAAGGTGGACCCGGCGGGCATCGCGCGCTGGGTGCACTCGATGAAGGCATATCTCGGCTACCAGGTGTGGGAGGCCTCGCACCGGCGCCGGAGAAGCGTGCCGAGCATCGACGAGTACGCGGTCGCCCGGATCCGCAACGGCAGCATGGAGGTCTGCGCGATGACGCTGCCGATCGCGGAGGGCTTCGACGTGCCGACGCACGAGATCGAGAGCCCTGACATCCGGGCCCTGACCGAGATGACCTGCTGCCTGGTCGGCCTGGACAACGACATCGCGTCGTACTACAAGGAGCACTCGCGCAGCGACGACAAGATCAACCTGGTCGATGTGATCGCGCACGAGCGCGCCCGTCCCCCGCGTGAGGCGGTGCCCGAGGCGCTCGACTTCCGCGACGCCGTCCTCGCGCTCTACCTCGAGCTCTCCGAGCAGGTACGGCCCACCGTCAGCCAGGCCACCCAGCAGTACATCGGCGGCCTGTCCGCGTGGATCCGCGGCAACCTCGACTGGAGCATGCACACCGGTCGATACCGCCGCAACGACAAGTCCACGATCACGGTCAGCGAGACGGCGCGGCGCGAGCTGCCCACCGGCTTCGTCCCGCCCGCGGGCATCTCGTGGTGGTGGTCGCGTGTCGCCCGGACGACGCCCGTCACCGCGCCGCCCTACACCGCCCAGCAGGTCGCGAGCAGCGTGACCGCCGCGTGAGTTCCGCGGGTCTCGTTCGCCGTCGGGTCCGGGTCACGACCCGACGGCGAGTTCGACGAGGTGCCGCGCCGTGCCCGCGGGATCAACGATCTGATGCAGATGCTCGCCGGGTAGGTGCGCCACGTACCAGCCGCGATCGTGCGCCTCGGCGGCGAGCTCGCCGTACGCCGCGCTGAACAGCAGATACGAGCAGCGGTGGTCGTCCCAGCCGTCGGGCGCCGGGACGTCCTGCTCGTAGTACGCGAGCGGCAGATACGGCTGCTCGATTATGACGGTCTGCCTGGTTGCCGCGTCCGGGAACAGCGGGGCGACGTCCGCCTCGTCCCACCAGTCGGTCCAGCGCGGCAGCACGCCGTTGACGGCCAGCGGATGCAGGAAATCGAGCATTTCGGGTGACGCGGCCGGGGTCGGCCCGCTGCGCGCCGGCAAGGCCGCGTCCACGAAGATCGAGCCGATCACGCGGTGAGTCAGCCCCCAGCGAACCGCCGGGAGGAACAGCCCCGCGTTGCTGTGCCCGACCAGGACGAGCGGCACGTCGCCCGGCAGCCGGCCGAGGTCGTCGCGGACGGCGTCCACGACGCGCGGCCAGTACGGCGGCTCGCCCTCACCCACCCGGAGCAGGGAAGGCACGCGCGCCTGATATCCCGCCGACGCCAGCCGGTCGGCCACCGGACGCCACGTCGACGGCCCCACCGACGGGCTGTGCACCAGGACGAAGACCGGCTTCATGCCTTCATCATGGCACTGCGCGCGGCCGGAGCCGGCAGCGTGCGGTCGGTGCGCCAGATCAGGCCGATCGTGCGATGGGCGGAGTCGGCGGTGATGCGGATGCCGATGGTGCCGGACTGCCCGGCGAAGGGCTCGGGCAAATCCCGCATCGGCATCGCATCATCATACGAGACGCGCATGATATTCGGCTTTTTCAGGCATTAGACGTACGAGGCGCGGCGGGTCTCGCCGCCCTGTGCGCCCTCGCTGTCAGGGTGCTGCTGCCGGCCTCGCAGCGCTTCGACCCGGCCCCGCCCGCGGCGCGCGCCCCGCTGCGCGCCACCGCCCGCGCGCTGTCCGACCCGGCGCTCATCGCCCTCTACGTGATCGGCGGCTGCTCATCCGGAGCGCTCATGGCCGTGTTCAACACCCTCGGCTTCCGTCTCGCCGATGCCCCGTTCCACCTCGCTCTGGCCTCGGCCAGCCTGGTGTTCCTGGTCTACCCGGTCGGCACGCTCAGTTCGACCGTGTTCGGGCGGCTGACCGACCGCTTCGGCCGACGCACCGTCATGCCGCTCGGCTGCGTGCTCGCGGTCGGCGGCGCGCTGCTCACCCTCCCCGCCACGCTCCCCACGGTCATTCTCGGCCTGGCGCTGCTGGTGGGCGGGTTCTCCGCCGTGCACGGCGTGGCCAGCGGCTGGGTCCCGGCACGCGCGTTCGCGGGCGGTGCCAGCACCGCCCAAGCCGCCTCGCTGTACCTGTTCACCTACTATCTGGGTTCGTCCGTCTTCGGCAGCCTGGCCGGCCGGGTGTGGTCCGACGCCGCGTGGCCGGGCGTCGTCGGCCTCGCCGCGATCCTGCTCTGCGTCGCGTGCACGCCGGCGCTCAGGCTGCGCAGGACCCCGGCGTTGTCATAGCGGCCGGAAGGCAGGTCCCGCTCGCCGACGAAGGCGCGGCCGAGGAGCGGCGTTCCGGAGACCGCCAGGATGGAGAGTACGACCCACAGGCCGTCGCGGGGGCCGAGCCACGTGCCCAGCGCGCCTCCGGCGAGCGCGCCGAAGGGGCTGGTGCCCATGGTCACGAGCCGCATGGTGGCGGTGACCCGGCCGAGCATGCCCGGCGGGCAGTAGGACTGACGGAAGGTGGCCATGACGATGTTGCTCATGGTCACCCCGGTCGCGGCGATCAGGATCCCGGCGATGTAGAACACGAGCCGGGGTCCCAGGCCGGCCAACGGGATCAGCAGCGCGAACGGCAGTGCGCCGACCGTGGCGAGCAGCAGGCTTCGGGCGCTGCCGATCTTGCTGATGATCGGGCGGGCCACGAATGCGGCGAGCAGGCCGCCGAGTCCGGGGAGGGCGGTGAGCAAGCCGGTCGGGCCAGCGGTCAGTCCGACGACGCGTACCAGGAAGACGACAATGAGCGCGGCGAGGGCGTCGAGCGCGAAGTTGGCCAGGCCTCCGACGAGAGCCAGCGGCCGCAGATAGGGGTCGCGGAACACCAGCGTCATGCCCTCGGCCATGTCGCGGCGCAGCGTCGAGACGCGGCGAGGGGCGGCCGGGCGTGGTTCCGGAGCCTTGATCGCGAGCAGGCAGGCCGCGGACACCAGAAAGCTGGCCGCGTTGAACACCAGCGCGGCGGTCGCGCCGATGATCTGCGCCGCCACGCCGGACAGTCCCCGGCCGCCGAGCGCGGCCGCCGAGGTGCCGGCCTGCAACTTGGCGTTGCCCTCGGCAAGTTCGCTCCCTGCGATCAGCGACGGCAGGTTGACCTGATACGCGGTGCCGAACACGACCGCGGCCGCGCCCGCCAGCAGTTGAACGGCGAGCAACTGCCCGATCGTGAGCGCGCCGAGCGCGTAGGCGACGGGCACGCTCGCGTACAGCGCGGCGGAGACGGCGTCGCAGACGATCATCACCGGGCGGGGTGGCAGCCGGTCCACCCATGCCCCGGCCGGCAGCCCGATGAGCAGCCACGGCAGATACCCCGCCGCGGCCAGCGCGCCCACCTCGAACGTGGTGGCGTGCAAGAACAGCACGGCCAGCAGCGGCACCCCGATCAGCGCCATGGCGCTGCCGAGCTGGTTGACCGTCTCCCCGATCCAGAACAGGCGGAAATCGCGCTGCCGCAACAACCCGCCGATCACCATGCTGCCGAAACTACCCGGGGCCCCGGGCTCGAATGCGGCATTCTGCTGACGGCAGAAGGGCCCGGGACGGCGTCCCGGGCCCTGCCTAGGTCATCGTTCTACCGGCGACGGCGGAAGATGCCGGCGAGCGAGGACCAGAAGCCGCGGCGGTCGCGGTCCTCGGCGTCCGCCGCGGCGTCGGCCTGGGCGATGGCCGCCAGGGCGTCGGCGGCGGCGCTCAGCGGCGGGGCGGAGGCGGTCGCGGCACTGCCCGCGGCCGTGCCCGGCGAGCCGCCGGCCGGGGTCGAGACAGGCTGCTGCGACACCGTGCGCGGGGCGGGGACGGCGGCGGCCTGCTCGGGCTCGGAGCGGCGCTGCGGGGCGAACTGCACGGGCAGCACGTCGAGGTGGCGGGACCAGGTGCCCGAGGACCAGCTCAGCTGCTCCTCTGGCACCGCGAGCTGCAGGTCGGGCAGCCGGGAGAGCAGCACGTCCACGCCGGTGTCCGTGATGGCGCGGCCGATGTCCTGGCCGGGGCACTCGTGCGGACCGCGGCTGAACGCGAGGTGCGAGCGGTTGCCGTGCATCGGGGCGTCGAGGTCGGGGCGGATCTCCGGGTCCATGTTCCCCGCGGCGAAGCCGAGCACCAGGAGGTCGCCCTCCTTGATCTCCTGGCCGCCGAACTGCATGTCGTGCGTGGCGAAGCGCGCCGGGCACACCATCAGCGGCGGCTCGTCCCACAGCATCTGCTCGACGGCGTCCGGCAGCGTCATCAGGCCGCCGGTGAGCGAGGCGCGGAACCGCGGGTCGGTCAGGATCATGCGGAGGGTGCTCGAGATGAGGCTGGTCGTCGTCTCGTTGCCCGCGACCAGGATCATCCGCAGGTGGTTGAGCACCTCGTCGTCGCTCAGGCCGGACTCGTGCTGCACCATCCAGGTCGCCAGGTCGTGGGCCGGGACCTTGCGGCGCTCCTCGGTGAGGGTGCGCAGCGTGCCGATGATGTAGTTGTTGTACTCGACCGCCTTCTCGCCGCCCTTGACGATGCCGACGCTCGCCTCGAGCAGCTTCGGGCCCTGATCCTCGGTGAGGCCGATCAGGCGGGCGAAGACCAGCATCGGGAGGTGATCGGCGAACTCTTCCACGAGGTCCGCCCTGCCGGACTCGATGAAGGCGTCGATCAGCTGGTTCGCGTACCGCTGCACGTGCCGGCGGATGCCGTGGCGGTCGAACCTGGCCAGGCAGTCGTTCACCGCGGAGCGCAGCCGCTGGTGCTCCTCGCCGTCCACCGACATCACGTCGGGGCGCCAGCCGAGGATCGGGATCAGCGGGGAGTCGTCGCCGATCTGCTTCTCCTCCCAGCCGCGCCACGTGCGCGAGTCGCGGGTGAACTTGGTGGCGCTGCGCGCGGCCTCGGTGTTCTCCCGGTAGCCGAGCACCAGCCAGGCGGGGACGCCGCCCTCGAGCTGCACCGGGGCGACGGTGCCGTGCTCGGCGCGCAGCTTCTCGTACAAGCCGTGCGGGTCGCTCTGCGCCTGCGGGCCGTAGAGGGCAGTCAGACCGGCGCCGCCCGCGTGCGCCGGGCAGCCCGGCGGCGGAACGGCGGCGCCTGATTCGGCGGCTGATTCTGGGATGATTGACACGGTCACTCCGTGGCGGCTGAGGCGGCCACCGGTGCGGCCGCGGATTGGGTGGACAGCGTGTACAGGTAGCGCATCAGGGCCAGCAGCGTGTCACGGCTCGAACCCCGGCTGCGCGCGTCGCAGGCGACGATCGGCACGCTGGCCGGCAGGTCCAGCGCGGTGCGCACCTCGTCCAGCGGGTGCGTCGGGGCGTCCGGGAAGACGTTGACGGCGACGATGAACGGCACGCCGCCGTCCTCGAGCCGTCCGATGACGTCGAAGCTGGACTCGAGCCGCCGCGTGTCGACCAGCACGACCGCGCCGAGGGCGCCCTCGAACAGGCCGGTCCACAGGAACCAGAAGCGCTGCTGCCCGGGCGTTCCGAACAGGTAGAGCACCAGCTCCTCGTTGATGCTGATCCGGCCGAAGTCCATCGCCACGGTGGTCGCGCTCTTCTGCTCGACCCCGCGCACGTCGTCGACGCCGACGCTGACCTCGGTCATCGTCTCCTCGGTCGTCAGCGGTCTGATCTCGCTGACGGAGCCGACCAGGGTCGTCTTGCCGACGCCGAACCCGCCCACCACGACGATCTTGACCGCGGTGGCGGCCGAAGCGGGCAGCGCGTCCTCACGCGCCGGCCCGACGGCCAGCTCAGAGCTTCTGGAGTCCATACATCACCGCCTTGAGCAGTTCGGGATCGGGAATCCCGGCCGTGCGCACCGCGGCGCGCACCTCCACGGAGGATTCCGCGAGCAGGTCGGAGACCAGGATGGCGACCACGCTGAACGGCAGCTTGAGGTACGCCGAGATCTCCGCCATGGACAGGGGGTAGTGGCACATGCGCAGGATGGAGGCATGCTCCGGCTGCATCTCCGGACGGGCCGCGGCCCGCGCCACGACCAGCGTGACCAGGTCGAGGTCGGCGCGGCGGCCCGCGGCGCCACGGCCTCCGGTGATGACGTACAGGCGCTCTGGCCCGCCCTGCTCCCAGGAGGAGGACGCGTCGTTGATCGGGGACGGGGTCACCCGGCCGTCCTCTCCTCCATCCGCGGCGGGCTGGTGAGATGCTCGCCGATGCGCGCTACCAGGTTGCGCATCTGCTGCCCCATCAGTCCCGCGTCCACCCCCTCGTCGGCCAGCACCGCGAGATACGCCCGCGCGCCGGCCGCCATGAGGTAGAAGAATCCCCCGCCGACCTCGATCACCACGAGCCGCATCTGCTTGTCCCCCTGCGGGAACTCGGCGGCGACGGCGGCGGACAGACTCTGCAGTCCGGCGCACGCGGCCGCCAGGCGGTCGGCGGTGTCCACATCCGTGTTGTATTGGGCCATGCGCAGGCCGTCCGATGTCAGGACGACGACATGCCGGGTACCCGGCACGCTCTCCGCCAGGTCCTTGAGCATCCAGTCCATACTGGGCTGCAGGTGGTCCATCGACTACTCGCCTTCCTTGCTCGACGGATCGTCACTGAGGGCTTGCTGGGCGCCGTCGGCGGTCCCGTCGCCGGAGACCGCGTTCTGGAACGCGGCGAGCCACAGGCCCGGGGGCGGAGAGGGCGGCGCGGCGGGCGCGGTGCCGTTCAGCGGTGCGGTCGTCGAGGGGGCGGCGGCGGGCTGCTGCGGCGCGGTCAGGCTCGGGTTGGCCCGGCTCCCGCCGACCGGGGCGGTCGAACCGCGCCGGCGCTGCGGCAGGCCTTGGTCGTTGATCTCGATATTCCGCGGCTCCTGAGGTTGCAGGGCGAGGGCGGGCACGGGCTTGTGCGGGTTCGCGGTGATCGCGGCGCCGGGGGTGGCGGCGGACAGCGGCACCACGGTGGCCAGGTCGCGCGGGACGATCAGCACGGCGCGCACGCCGCCGTACGCCGAGGGGCGCAGCGAGACCTGGAAGCGGTGGGTCTGCGCGAGCCGGCCGACCACGGACAGGCCGAGGCGCGGGTTCTCGCCGAGGTCGGCGAGGTCCAGGCCGGAGCCGACCTGGGTCAGCACCCGCTCGGCGCGCACCCTGGCCTCCTCGCCGAGGCCGACGCCGCCGTCCTCGATCTCGACGGCGATCCCGGACTGCACCTCGACCGCGGTCATGTGCACGCGGGTCTGCGGCGGCGAGTAGCGGGTGGCGTTGTCCAGCAACTCGGCGAGCGCGTGGATGAGCGGTTCGACGGTCGGTCCGGAGATGGCGACCTCGACCACCGAGTGCAGTTCGACGCGCTGGTAGTCGGAGATCCGGGACATCGCGCCGCGCAGCACGTTGAACAGCGGCACCGGCTGCTGCCACTGCCGTCCGGGGCGGGATCCGCCGAGCACCGCGAGGGAGTCGGCAAGCCGGCCGATCAGCGCGGTGCCGTGGTCGACGCGGAGCAGGTCGTCGAACACGTCGGGGCTGCCGCCGTGCCGCTCCTCCATCTCGCGCAGGTCCTGGAACTGCTGGTGCACGATGGCCTGCACGCGGCGGGCGACGTTGACGAACGCGCGCTGGGCGGAGTCGCGCAGGTCTTCTTCGGCCTTCACGGCGTCGAGGACGGAGCGGACGACGTCCTCGTGCGCCTTGACGAAGGCCGCGCCGAGGGCGGGCGACTGGCCCGCGCCGGAGAGCGCCTCCTCGACCGAGTCGCCGCGGTGCAGCCGGCCGATCGCGTAGGGCAGCACCTCGACGGCGAGCCGGCTGGTCTCGGCCTCCTGCAGCTCCAGCCGGCGCACGAGCTCCTGCTCGGTGGAGGCCTGGCGGCGGCGCAGCTGCGCGATCGCGTGGCCGCGGCGGCCGATCTCCGCGCAGGCCAGGCCCACCGCGATCACGGCGACCAGGCCGCAGACGGCGACCGCGCGGCGGGCGTGCGGGGTGACGACGAGGATCGCGCCGACCGTGCAGAGCGCGGTCAGGCACGCGGGTATAAGGGCACTGTAGATGACGGCGGAGCCGCCTTGCGAGCCACGAGGTGACGGTCGCTTGCGTATCATTCGCAGAACCTTGGTCTGAGTCGTGGGCGTGTGTCGGTGACCGACGGGGGGACGGGGAGAAGAGTCACGGGCGCGGCCCGCGGAGAGCGTCTGAACTTGGTGCGCCGAACATGGCGGGCCCGGCCGCCGCGCGGGGCGGCGGGGGCGAGGCGGCCGGGGACCCTCGATCACCGTACGAGGCGTTCGCGGCCTCATCGGGGATGATCTGGACGGGCACTCGGTCACCTTGCTCAGTGTTCGGATACGGCGGGTCTGGTCTCTCCGGACAGGTCTGACGTTATATCAGACCCCAGTAGGCACGGAAAAGCGTCCGCGCCCCGGATGCGCCGGGGCGCACGCCGACGAAACCCGCCGTGGACCGGCCCGTCCAGGATGCGTCGCGAGTTGCCGCCCTCGGGGAGTTTTTACACAAGTTATACATGCGGGTGAAGCGTTTCAGCGGCGCACGGGGGGCGCCGTTCGAGCGCCCCCGGCGGCGCCCCCCGAGCTGCCGTGATACCTGTGTGATCGCTGCGAGTACGAGTTCGTGCTCGGGGTATACGCACTGTGATGATGGTTCTCGTCGCGGATGCGTACGAACTTTGATTAATGATGGAAAGGGCTGACATGTCCGAGACCGCCACCATACCCCTGGCTCCGGGGGCCGTGCCGCTGCTTGGCCACCTGCCGCGGCTCGCCCGCGATCCGCTGACTTATCTCGACACGCTCTCCGCATACGGCGGCCTGCTCACCCTGAAGCTGGGCGGGAAGAAGATGGTCGTGGTCTGCGATCCGATGCTGACCCACCAGGTGCTGGTCGCCGACGACGTCTACGACAAGGGCGGCCCCTTCTTCGAGGCCGCCGAGAAGCTGATGCCGACGGCGATGGGCTTCGCCCCGCACCGCAAGCACCGCCGGCTCAGGAAGCTGATGCAGCCCTCGTTCACCAGGGGCCGGCTCTCCGGCTACGGCGAGATCATGACCGACGAGATCACCGGCGCCATGGCCAAGTGGCGGGACGGCCAGGAGCTCGACGTGGTCCCGGAGCTGATGGCCGTCACCGGCCGGGTGCTGACGGCCACGATCTTCTCCAGCTCGGTCTCCGAGGAGACGCTGCGCGAGATCATGGCCGACTCGCTCGAGCTCACCCGCGGCCTGCTGGTCGACACGGCCCTGCCCGCGCCGTTCGGCTGGCTGACGCCGGGCTACGGCCGTTACCGCAAGGCCGTCGCCCGGCTGCGCGAGACCACGCAGCGGCTGATCACCGAGCGCAAGGCCGAGGGGAACGCGCTGGAGCACGGCGACCTGCTGTCCGCGCTGCTCGCCGGGGACAGCGAGGACGGCGACGCCTTCTCCGACTCAGAGCTCGTCGATCAGCTCTCGTTCATGCTGGTCGCGGGCACGGAGACCACGGCGCAGACGGTGTCCTGGGTGCTGTACGAGCTGAGCAGGCGTCCCGAGGTCCAGGCGCAGCTCCAGCGGGAGGTGGACGAGGTGCTCGGCGGGCGCCCGGCCACCTACGACGACGTGCCGCAGCTCGCGGTGGCCAACCGCCTGCTGTCCGAGGTGCTGCGCCTCTACAGCCCCTCGTGGCTGTTCACCCGGGTGACGACCGCGGACACCGAACTCGGCGGGCACAAGATCCCGGCCGGGACGGACGTGCTCTACAGCCCCTACATCATCAACCGCGAGCCGAAGGCGCACGAGCAGGCGCGCAGCTTCGATCCGGACCGCTGGCAGCCGGAGCGGGCCGAGTGCATGCACAAGGAGGGCTACATCCCGTTCGGGACCGGGGCCCGCAAGTGCATCGGCGACCAGTTCTCGCTGGTCGAGTCCGCGCTGATCCTCGCGACGATCGCCGCGAAGTGGAACCTCGAGCCGGTCCCCGGCAACCAGCTCCGCACCAGCCGCAAGATCGTGAACACGCCGGCCGGGCTCAAGCTCCGCGTCGCGGCCCGAGCGCGCTGACAGCGGCCGGCAGCCGATAGCAGCTCCGATGGAAAGAGTCCTGCGACGCTCCGCGCGGAGCGTCGCAGGACTCTCATCTTCGCGGATCTTCGCGGGTCAGCCCAGCGGCCAGACCCAGTCCTTGATCTCCGGTGCGTCGTCGCCGTGCTCGCGGGTGTGGGCGCGGGCGGCCAGCCGGGCGTCGGTCATCTGCTGCCTCAGGTGCGCGCCGCGCTCGTGCAGCTCGGGCACGCGGTCGATGGCGTCGATGACGAGGTGGAAGCGGTCGAGGTCGTTCATCATGACCATGTCGAAGGGCGTGGTCGTGGTGCCCTCCTCCTTGTAGCCGCGCACGTGGAGGTTGTCGTGGTTGTTGCGGCGGTAGGTGAGCCGGTGGATGAGCCACGGGTAGCCGTGGTACGCGAAGATGACCGGCTTGTCCGAGGTGAACAAGGCATCGAATTCGTGGTCGCTCAACCCGTGCGGGTGCTCGGTGTCGGGCTGCAGCCGCATCAGGTCGACGACGTTGACCACGCGGATCTTCAGTTCGGGGAAGTGCTGCCGCAGGATCGCGGTCGCGGCCAGGGTCTCGAGGGTGGGGACGTCGCCCGCGCAGACCATGACCAGGTCGGGTTCGGCGCCGTCGTCGGACGAGGCCCAGTCCCAGATGCCGATGCCGCGGGTGCAGTGCGCGACGGCCTCGTCCATGGGCAGCCAGGTGAGGGCGGGCTGCTTGCCGGCGACGATGACGTTCACGTAGTGCTTGCTGCGCAGGCAGTGGTCCGCGACGGAGAGCAGGGTGTTGGCGTCCGGCGGAAGGTAGACGCGGATCACGTCGGCCTTCTTGTTCACGACGTGGTCGATGAAGCCGGGGTCCTGGTGCGAGAAGCCGTTGTGGTCCTGCCGCCAGACGTGCGAGGTGAGCAGGTAGTTGAGCGAGGCGATCGGGCGCCGCCAGGGGATCCGCTTCGTCGTCCGCAGCCACTTGGCGTGCTGGTTGAACATCGAGTCGACGATGTGGATGAACGCCTCGTAGCAGGAGAAGAAGCCGTGCCTGCCGGTGAGCAGATAGCCCTCCAGCCAGCCCTGGCAGGTGTGCTCGGAGAGGATCTCCATCACCCGGCCGTCGGGGGCGAGGGCGGCGTCGTCGTCGGGCTCCGCCTCGGCGAGCCAGGTGCGGCCGGTGACCTCGAGCACCGCGCCCAGCCGGTTGGACGCGGTCTCGTCCGGGCCGACGATGCGGAAGTTCCGGTGCTCCTCGTTGGCCGCCATCACGTCGCGCAGGAAGCCGCCGAGTACGCGCGTGGCCTCGGCGGTGACGACGCCATGCTCCTTGGTGTCCACGGCGTAGTCCCGGAAGTCCGGCATCTCCAGGTCGCGCAGCAGCAGGCCGCCGTTCGCGTGCGGGTTGGCGCCCATCCGCCGCTCGCCCCGCGGCGCCAGTTCGGCGAGTTCCTGGACGAGCGCGCCGTGCTCGTCGAACAACTCGTTCGGCCGATACGAGGCGAGCCACTGCTCCAACTGGGCGAGGTGCGCGGGGTTCTCGTGCAACTCGGACAGCGGCACCTGGTGCGAGCGCCAGTTGCCCTCGGTGCGCTTGCCGTCGACCTCCTTCGGGCCGGTCCAGCCCTTCGGCGAGCGGAAGACGATCATCGGCCAGCGCGGCCGGTCGACCACGTCCGGGTTCTCCCTGGCCACCCGCTGGATCGCCGCGATGTCCTGGAAGGCGTCCTCGAAGGCCGCGGCCATCGCCTGGTGCGCGGCGTCGTGGTCCTCGGGGTCGTGGACCTCGACCGTGATCGGCCGGTACCCGTATCCGATCAGCAGGTCGTCGAGCTCCTCGCGCGGGATCCGGGCGAGCACCGTCGGGTTCGCGATCTTGAAGCCGTTCAGCTGCAGGATCGGCAGCACCGCGCCGTCGCTCGCCGGGTCCAGGAACTTGTTGGAGTGCCAGGACGCCGCCAGCGGGCCGGTTTCGGCCTCGCCGTCGCCGATCACGCAGGCGACCACGAGGTCCGGGTTGTCGAAGGCGGCGCCGTGCGCGTGCGAGAGGGCGTAGCCGAGCTCGCCGCCCTCGTGGATCGAGCCGGGCGTCTCGGGGGCGACGTGGCTGGGGATGCCGCCGGGGAAGGAGAATTGGCGGAAGAGCTTGCGCAGCCCCGCCTCGTCGCGGCCGATGCCGGGGTAGAACTCGCTGTAGCTGCCCTCGAGGTAGGTGTTGGCGACGAGGGCCGGGCCGCCGTGACCGGGGCCGGCGATGTACACGGCGTTCAGGTCGCGGGCCTTGATCTGCCGGTTGAGGTGGGCGTAGATCAGGTTCAGGCCCGGGGTGGTGCCCCAGTGTCCGAGCAGCCGCGGCTTGATGTGCCCGGCCCGCAGCGGCTCGCGCAGCAGCGGGTTGTCCAGCAGGTAGATCTGGCCGACGGACAGGTAGTTGGCCGCGCGCCAGTACGCCTCGATGAGATCCAGTTCACCGCGGTCGAGCGGAATCGGATGAGTCGTCGTCTGGGTCATGAGGCTATCCTGCGGCGAGAGGCCGGGGCGCGGCAGTGACCGCGGAGCCAATCCTGCGCGGACAATCGGCCTTTCGGGTGTTCGCCGGGCAACACGCGCCCCCTCCATAGAATCAAGGCCATGAGCTTCGGAACACTCGCCGTCATCGTGCTGGTCGGGCTGCTGGGTCCGCTGCTGGCGCTGCCGCCGGCCTGGCGGGTGCCGGTGGTCGTCGGCGAGCTCGCGGCGGGAGTGCTGCTCGGGCCGACGCTGGCCGGATTCCTGCACCCGGGTGACCCGACGTTCTCGTTCCTGGCGGACATCGGCTTCGCGCTGGTGATGTTCGTGGCGGGCTCGCACGTGCCGATCCGCGATCCCCGGCTGGTCCAGGGGCTGCGCAAGGGCGCGGCCCGGGCGATCGCGATCGGCGCGCTGGCCGTGCTGCCGGCGTTCGGGCTCGCCAGGCTGTTCCACACCGGCCACACCGCGATGTACGCCGTGCTGATCGCCTCCTCGTCCGCCGCGCTGGTCCTGCCGATGGTCGACTCCCTCGGGCTGACCGGCCCGGCGCTGCTCGAACTGCTGCCGCAGGTCGCGATCGCGGACACGCTGTGCATCGTGGCCGTCCCGCTGGCCGTCGATCCCGCGCACGCGGGCCGGGCCGCGCTCGGCGCGCTCGCGGTGATCGGCTGTGCCGGGGTGCTCTTCGTGCTGCTGCGGAAGATCGAGAGCTCGGGGCTGCAGCACCGCGTGCACCGGATCTCGGAGCAGCGGAAGTTCGCGCTCGAGCTGCGCTTCAGCCTCGCCGCGCTGTTCGGGCTCGCGGCCCTGGCCGTGGCGACGCACGTCTCGATCATGCTCGCGGGGTTCTCGATCGGTCTCGCGGTCGCGGGGATCGGCGAGCCGCGTCGGCTGACGCGGCAGCTGTTCGCCGTGACCGACGGGTTCTTCAGTCCCCTGTTCTTCGTCTGGCTCGGCGCGGAGCTGAATCTGCGCCAGCTCGGCCATCGTCCTGGATTCATCGTGCTCGGCGTCCTGCTCGGCCTGTCCGCCGCCGTCGTGCACGCGCTGATGTGGGTCAGCGGCCAGCCGATCTCGCTCGGCGTGCTCGCCGCGAGCCAGCTCGGCGTCCCGGTGGCCGCGGCGACGCTGGGCACACAGGTGCACGTCCTGCAGTCCGGGGAGGCCGCCGCGCTCATGCTCGGCGCACTCGTTACGATCGGTGCGGCGGCGCTCGTCGGGCGCACGGCGGCACACGCGGCTGAACCTGAATCGAGTGCGACGAGTTGACGAGCGCGACGGAGACCGGGCCGGTCCCGCTGGGTACGATCGCCCGCGAGTGGACTCGCATGGGCCTGATCGGCTTCGGCGGCCCGCCGACGCATATCTCGCTGCTGCGCAAGCTGTGCGTCCAGCAGCGGGGCTGGATCGCGGCGGACGAGTTCGAGGACGCGATCGCCGCGTGCAACCTGCTGCCGGGACCGGCCTCGACCCAGCTGGCGATCTGGTGCGGACGGCGGCTGCGCGGCCCGGCCGGGGCGTTGATCGCAGGGGTCTGCTTCATCTGGCCCGGGCTGGTGATGATCCTGGCGCTGAGCACCCTCTTCCTGGCCGCGCACCCGCCGGTCGTCGTGCTCGGTCTGGCGGCCGGAGCCGGCGCCGCGGTTCCGGCCGTCGCCGTGCACGCCGCGTGGGGGTTGGCACCGTCGAGCTGGAAGCGGATCCAGGGCGGCACGGCGCCGCGGACGGGCCGTGCGCGTTGGATCGGTTACGCCGTCGCCGGTGGGGCCGCGGCGGCGCTCATCGGGCCGTTCCTCGTGCTCGTGCTGGTCGCGTGCGGTGCCCTCGAGGTCGTGGTCAGGTCGCGTCCCGCCTCGTTGGCGGCCGTCGTTCCGCTGGCGCTGTCCACGACCGCCGCGGGAGGTCTCGGCGCGCTCGCCTGGGAGGCGTTCAAGGTCGGTGCGCTGTCGTACGGCGGCGGATTCGTCATCATCCCGCTGATGCAGCACGACGCCGTGCAGACGTATCACTGGATGACGAACGCGCGCTTCCTCGACGCCGTCGCACTCGGCCAGATCACGCCGGGACCGGTCGTGCTGACGGTCGGCGTGATCGGCTACGCCGCGGCGGGTTACGGCGGCGCGCTGCTTGCGGTGCTCGTCGCGTTCACGCCGTCATTCCTGTTCATCCTGATCGGCGCCCGATACTTCGCGACGCTGCGCGCGAACGAGCGGGTCCAGGCATTCCTGACCGGCGCCGGGCCCGCCGTCATCGGGGCCATCGCGGGCTCGGCGATCCCGCTGGCCCTCGCGCTCGGGCACGGCTGGCAGTACGCGTTGCTGGCCGGCGCCGCGCTGTGGCTGTTCCTCGTGCGGCGCGGGGTGGTCTCCGCGCTCCTGCTGTCCGCGGGAATCGGGGCCGTGTGCGCCCTCGCCGGATTGACCGTCAGCTGACGGGTCGGACGGTCAGCCCGCGGTCCCGGCCTCGACCGCCGCGGCGGGGACGAGGCGGAACCCGTGGCCGTACAGGGTCTCTATCAGGCCGTCGATCGCGAGCTTCCGGCGCAGTGCGGCGATGTGCACGTCGAGCACGCGGGTCGGGCCGTACCAGTTCTCGTCCCAAACGCGGGTGATCAGCGTGTGCCGGGAGACCGCCCGGCCCGGTTCGGCGATCAGGCATTCGAGGATGTCGAACTCCTTCGGCGTGAGCGCGATTTCGCTGCCCCGCACCCAGGCCTGACGAGCGCGCGGGTCGACGGACAGCACGCCGATCAGATGGCCCGGCACGGACGGTCGCACGCGCCGAAGGACGGCGCGGATCCTGGCCTGCAACTCCTCCAGGCCGAAGGGCTTGACGAGGTAGTCGTCAGCGCCGTCGTCCAGCGCGACGACCCGGTCGACCTCCCCGTCCCGCGCGGTGACCACGATGACGGCGGCGTCGGAGTGCTCGCGCAGTCGGCGGCACACCTCGAGCCCGTCCATGTCCGGCAGCCCGAGGTCGAGCAGCACGACGTCCGCGGGGGCCGCCTTGAGCGCCGCGGCGCCGGTCGCGACCGTCTCCACCTGGTATCCGGACTTGGTCAGGCCGCGTCGCAGCGGCCACGCGATCCCCTCGTCGTCCTCCACCACGAGTACGCGCACGGGCGGCTGACCGGGAGCGGGGAACGGCGTCATCGATCAACCGTATCCCACCTGGTCCGGCCGACCGCGAACCCGGCTTTCGCTGTGCGTTCCAGCAAAAGTTGAGCATTGTACTTGTGGTGGGACAGAACCCTGGTTACTAGTGAGTAAGAAGTACCCACCAGGGAGGAACCCACCATGACCCCCATGTTCGTCCGGCGCAGCCTCGGCATCGCCGCCACCGTCGGGACCGCCGCCGCGATCGCGCTCGGCACTGGAGGGGCTGCCCACGCCTCCAGCGCCGACTACGTCGCGCTCGGCGACTCGTACTCGTCCGGCGTCGGTGCCGGCAGCTACACCAGCGCCAGCGGCAGCTGCGACATCAGCACCAACGCCTACCCGTATCTCTGGGACGGCGCCAACTCGCCGAGCTCGTTCACCGACGACTCCTGCTCCGGCGCCACCACCTCGACCGTCGAGTCCAGCCAGCTGTCCGGCCTGAACTCGTCCACCACGCTGGTGTCGATCACCGTCGGCGGCAACGATGTCGGTTTCAGCAGTGTCATGGAGACCTGCATCCTCGACGGCACCAGCTCCTGCGAGTCGGCCGTGTCCACCGCCGAGACCGAGGCGCAGAACGACCTGCCCGCCAAGCTCGACACGCTCTTCGGCGACATCCAGTCCGACGCCCCGAACGCGCACGTCGTGGTCATGGGCTACCCCGAGTTCTACGACCTGAACGAGTCCAGCGGCTGCGTGGGCCTGAGCACGGACAGCCGGTCCGCGATCGACGGCGGCGCCGACACCTTGGACGGCGTGATCTCGACGGAGGCCGCGAAGTACAGCGGCTTCAGCTACGTCGACGTCCGTCCGTACTTCTCCGGCCACGAGATCTGCGACAGCAGCTCGTGGCTGCACTCGTTCAACATCCTCGACACGACCGAGTCCTACCACCCGACCGCGAGCGGCCAGTCCGGCGCGTACTACCCGGCGTTCGAGGCGGGCGTGGCCGAGTAATTCCGGACCACGAATAAGGCTGCACTGTAGGGCCCCCGGAGCGGCGGGGCGGTCGCTTCGAGGGCCCGGCCCTTTCGTCGTGAGCGAGTTGTGAGGCGGCTGTGAGAGGGCCCTGCTGTACTTGATTCCACCAGCCCGGAAGCATCACGGGAGGGAACGGGATCCGCGGGGACCGGGGACACGGGAGCCGCGGACCACGGGGGAAACGGGGGAAGGATCCCGGCGGGGCACGTGCGGCACGGGGGCCACACGTGCCCTGGCGGGACACCCGCCGGGATCAGTCAGCCGTCGAGTTCGGCGATGCGTCGCTGGATTTCGGCCGCGCGCGGCAGCCCGACATCCCGGTAGATCTCATAGGCCTGTTTCAGGTGGTCGCGGGCACCGGCGCGGTCGCCGAGCGCGGACAGCGAGTTCGCCGCGTGTGTGAGGGCGTTGGCCTCCATCGCGCGGTATCCCTGCTCGTGGTTGAGTTCGACGGACAGGTTGAAGAACGCGAGGGCCTGATCGTGGTTGCCGAGCCCGGCGTGCGCACAGCCGAGCTGCGTCAACGCCTGGGTGAGGCCGCGTTTGTGCCCGGTCCGCTCGATCATCTCGCGGCCGCGGGTCAGCGACTCGAGCCCTTCACCGAATCGGCCCAGCTTGACCAGCTGGCTGCCGATGTTGACCCGCATCGCGCTCTCGTCGACCTCGTCGCCCACCTCGATGTAGATATCAAGCGCCTGAGTGTAGTGGCCGAGGGCGACGTCGTGATCGCCGGTCTCGGTCGCGATCACGCCGAGGCCGGAGTAGGACGCGGCGATCGAACGCGGGTTGCCCAGTTCTCGGGCGATCGCCAGCGTCGCCTGGGCATGTTCGATCGACTGGTCATAGAGGCGCAGGTCAAGGTAGATGTCGCTCAGTTCGTGGCGCATGAAGCCCTCGCCCCAGAGCGAGCCGGACCGGCGGGCGGCCTCGAGGCCGACGAGATGCGTGGCGATGAAGTCGTCGTACAGCGCACGATGGTCGAGGAAGTCCCACATCGACCACGCCAGCTTCCAGGCGTGGCCGTCGAGCCCCAGCGCGTACGCACGCTCCACGCAGGCGACGAGCGACGGATATACGAGCTCGAACCACGCGTACGCCGCCTTCGAGTCCGCGAAGTCCAGCGGCGGTTTCGCGCTCGTCGGCAGTTCGAGCCGCTCGACGGCGATACCCGGGTAGACGCCCCTCATCGCGTTCACGGCGCTGAGCAGATACCAGTCCAGCAGATCGCGCACGCAACCCGCGGTCTCGACCGACTCCTCGGCGGCGAGTTCGGCGGCGTACGCGCGCGGGATGTCGTGCAGGCGGTAGCGGCCCGGCCCGGCGATCTCGACCAGGTGCGTGCCGATGAGGCGGTCGAGCACGTTCTCGGCGCGCACCCGCGACACGCCGAACAGCGCCGACGCGGCGGGCAGCGAGACCTCCGGGCCGGGCTGCGCGCCGAGCAGCCGGAACGCGCGCGCGGCCTCCGGATCCAGCGCGCGGTACGACCAGGACAGCACCGTGCGCATGTCGGCGAGGTCGTCGTCGCCGGAGGAGAGCGCGTCGAGCCGTTCGTTCGCGTCGGCGAGTACCGCGACGGTCTCGCGCAGCGAGCCGCCGGCCCTCGCCATCCGCTCCGCGACGATGCGGATCGCCAGCGGCAGTCCGGCGCACAGCTCGACCAGCCGCCACACCTCGTCCTCGGCGAAGCGGCCGGCCGGCCCCCGGGTCGCCTCGGCGAGCAGTTCACGCGCCTCCGCGGCGCCGATCCGGTCGAGGGTCACCCGGTACGCGCCGTCGCGCGCGGCCAGACCGCGCAACTGGCCTCGGCTCGTGACGACGACGAGGCTGCCGGCGCCGGGCAGCAGCGGGCGCACCTGCTCGCCGTCCCGGGCGTTGTCCAGCACAATCAGCATGCTGCGTCGGGCGAGCGCGTCCCGGAAGCGGGCCGCCCGGTCCTCGAGATCGGCGGGCAGCTCCTCGGCGGCGATTCCGAGCGCCCGCAACAGCGATTCGAGCGCGCGGGCCGGGACCAGCGGCGTGCCCGGACCGTATCCGCGCAGGTTCACGTAGAGCTGCCCGTCCGGGTAACGCTCGGCGAGCCGGCCGGACCACTCCAGCGCGAGCGCGGTCTTGCCGATGCCGCCGGGCCCGACGAGTGCGACGAGGCGTGGCCCGGAACCGGTCGGCTCCCTCGCGAGCCAGGCGTCGAGGTCGGCCAGCTCGCGGTGCCGGCCGTAGAGCCGCGGAGGGGCGGCGGGCAGCTGCCTGGGAGGCTCCTTGGCCGGGATCCGCGCCGGGGCCGCCGGGACCGGCAACTCACCTCGCAGAACCTTGAGATAGAGCTGCTGGATCGCCGCGCCGGGATCGATGCCGAGATCCTCGCCGAGCGCCGAGCGCAGCCGTTCGTACTCGGCCAGCGCGTCGGCCTGCCTGCCGTGCCGATGGCAGGTGCGCATCAGCAGCCCGACCAGCCGCTCGTCGAAGGGATGCGCGCGGACCAGCTCGGTCAGCTCGGTGATCGTGCCGGTGTCGGTCCGGTCCGCCTCGAGCGCGAGCTCGACGCGGCGCGCCTGGACATCGAGGCGGCGTTCCCGGAGCCAGCGCTCCGATTCGGTGCGCAGCGGATCCGGTACGCCGCCGAGCAGCGGCTCGCGCCAGAGCCCGAGCGCGGTTTCCAGCCTGCCGAGCGCGTCCTCGCCGGAGCCGCCCGCCGCCTCGTCGACCAAGGCGTCGAAGCGGAGCAGGTCGATGTTCTCCGTGTCGGCGCGCAGCCGGTATCCGTCGATGACGGTCTCGATCGAGGTCGGGCCGAGCAACTGGCGCAGCCTGGCGACGGCGTTGTGCACGCCCGCGCGGGGATTCGCGGGCGGGTCGTCCTCGCCCCAGACGGCCGCCGCGATCGCGTCCGTGCTGACGACGCGGTTGGCCGCGAGCGCCAGGGTGACCAGTACGGTGAGGGTCTGCCCGCGCGGCACCGGCAGTGCCGCGCCGTTCCGGGAGATCCCGACCGGCCCGAGCAGCCGCAGCGTCACGCCGTCCACTGGACTCCCCCTCCCGTACGGTAGATCAGCCTACCCACGACGGGCCGCCCGGGCGAGTAAGCCGTCGATGTCGACGCCAACGCCGATGCCGATGCCGACGTGGCCGGTCTCGCCACGCGACCATGATCACGCTCCTCGACCCGGCCGGCGTACGCTGAACCGACTAGGCCGATCAGCGCCGCGACAGAAGTCGCAACCTTGGAAAGGTCCTGACGTGACCACCGGAACCGACCACTCCGCGTCCGCCGCGCCGAACGCCGTGCACGCCACGGTCCGCGCCTGTGCCGAGCGCGCCGCGCGGGGCGCCGCGTCCCTGGTGAACGCGTCGGAGTCGGCGATCGACGCCGCGTTGCGCGCGATGGCCCGGCGGGTGCGATCGGCGGCACCTGCGTTGATCGCGGCGAACGAGGCCGACCTCGCCGCCGCCCGGGCGGGCGGCATGTCCGAGGCGCTCCAGGACCGGCTGCGGCTGACCGCCGCGCGACTGGACGCGATGGCCGAGCAGCTCGCCGCGTTGGCCGACGTGCCGGACGAACCGCGGGACAAGATCATCGAGCGGCGGCCGGACGGGCTGACACTGCTGGAGCGCCGTCGGCCGGTCGGCGTGATCGGCGCGAACTTCGAGGCGCGGCCGAACGTGACCGTGGACATCGCCTCGCAGCTGCTCAAGTCGCGCAACGGCGGCGTACTGCGCACCGGTTCCGCCGCGCTGCGCTCCAGCCAGGCGCTGATGGACGAGGTCGTGGCCCCCGCGCTCGCCGACGCGGGCCTGGACCCGGACGCGATCCAGCTCATCCCGGTCGAGGACCGTTCGGCGGCGTACGCGCTGGTCGCCGTGCCCGACCTCGTCCCCCTGGTCATTCTGCGCGGCAGCGGCGAGAGCACCCGGGACCTGGCCCGCGAGGCGGCGCGGCACGGCGTGCGCACGCTGGCCCACGCGGACGGCGGCGGCGTGCTGTACGTCGCGCCGGGTGCCGGTCCAGAGCTCGCGCAGCGGATGGTCGAGGAGAGCCTGGACCGCCTCGGCGTCTGCAACCGTCTCAATCTTCTGCTTCTCGATCGCTCGCTGCACGACGAACTGCTGCCCGGGATTCTGGATGTGCTCAAGCGCCTCGGCATCGCCGCCTCGCTGCCCCCGCACGACCACCCGCGCGGCTTCGAGTGGGCCCTCGACCCGGACCGCGCCGCCACCGTGACCATCGACACCGTCGACGGCCCGGCCGAGGCCGCCCGCATCGCGAACGAGGAGACCTCCGGCCTCGCCGCCGCCGTCGCGACCGAGGACGCCGCCGCCGCGCGCGACTTCCTGGACGCCTACGGCGGCTCCGGCGGCTTCTGGAACTGCCCGACCCGCCTGCTCGACGGCTTCAAGCTGCTCCGCCTCCCCGAGACCGGCATCAACATCGACCGCGTCCCCGGCCCCCGCGGCCCGGTCACCTTCCGCGACCTCGCGCTGCGCCAGTACCTGACCGTCCCCACGGCCTCGGTCTCAGACCTCAGCGACGCCGTCTGATCAGGTCGAGCAGTCCGGGCGTCCAGTGATCGCCGTATCGCTCCCGGAGCTCGGCTCGTCGCCAATCGAGGCCGGTGACCTCACCTCGGCAGAGCTCTGATCCGCAGGCGCAGTCCATACGGAAATCGGCGATTCCGGTGGACGTCGCATAGTCGTTCGTCAGCTCCTCCCCCACCGCGATGGCGCGGCGCGCCGCCTGCGTGTACGCGTCGATCCACCACACGTTCGGATCGCAACTGTGGTTGCCGTAACCGTTGGGGCGGCGCGGCGGAAGGATCAGGTGAACGTCGTCGGCGACGGTGATCGTGTCAATGTACGGATGATCAGGATCACCTGCGGCGGCGGCGAAGACGGCGGCGAGCTCGGCGCCGGAGACCAGCCTTCCGCCGACTCGGGAGACGACGGTTCCGGCTGCGATAGGCGCCACCGCGAACAGACCCCTGCCTTGGATCGGCGAGGTGCGGACTTCGATGTGAGGGTGCAACCAGCAGTCGGCATCGGGCGCGGTTACCAAGTGGCGGCTTTCATTTCATTGCGCGCAGCTGAAGGACCTGCGGTAGTCGGCCGGGGTGACGCCGACGGCGCGGTGGAAGTGGTGGCGCAGGAGGGCGCCGGAGCCTAGGCCGCAGGCGTTGGCGATCTCCTCCACGGCGAGGGAGGTCTCCTCGAGGAGGCGGCGGGCGTGCAGTACGCGCTGGAGGGTGATCCAGCGCAGCGGGGTGGTGCCGGTCTCGGCGACGAAGCGGCGGGCGAAGGTGCGTTCGGACATGCGGGCGCGGCGGGCGAGTCGGGCGGTGCTGAAGTCGGCGGTGAGGTTGTCGAGCATCCAGTCGAGGACCGGCTGCAAACTGTCGCACTCGGTCTCGGGGACCGGGAGGTCGATGAACTGGCGCTGGCCGCCGTCGCGCTGTGGCGGGACGATCATGCGGCGGGCGATCGCGTTGGCGACGGCGGACCCGAGTTCGCGGCGGACGAGGTGCAGGCAGGCGTCGATGCCGGCGGCGGTGCCCGCGCTGGTGATCACGCTGCCCTCGTCGACGAACAGGACGTCGGGATCGACCTTCGTGTCCGGGTACCGCTCGGCGAACTCCTCGGCGTGCTTCCAGTGCAGCGTGCAGCGCAGGCCGTCGAGGATACCGGCCTCCGCCAACAGGAACGCGCCGGAGCAGACCGTGAGCAAAGTCGTTCCGCGCGCGGCGGCCGCCCGCACCACCTCGATGATCGCGGGCGGGTAGTCGACCGACGGGCCGGCGACGGCGGGCACGAGGATGAGGTCCGCGTCCTCGACGGCATCGAAGCCGTACGTCGGCACGATCTGGAAGCCGGTCGATGTCAGAGGTCTGCCGGGGTGCTCGCCGCAGACCCGGAAGTCGAAGGCCGGCACGCCGTCCTCGGTCCGGTCGACGCCGAAAACCTCGCACACCACACCGAGTTCGAAGGCGGCGGTGCCGTCCATCACCAGTGCAGCGACGGTCTTCAACATGCCCTCACGCTACCTGGCAGGATTTTGTGGCACAAGGGCAATGGCGCCACTTCCCGTGGACGCTTCCGGCTCGAATACTGGGAGACATGAACACGACGGAACTATTCCCCGAGGTCAGGACCGCTCGCGTAGTGGTCGGAGTGACAGGCTCGGCCAGCAGCGGCGCCGCGCTGCGCCGGGCCGTTTACGAGGCGCGGCGCGCCGGCACCGAACTCGTCGTAGTGCTCGCCTGGGAGCCGCCGGGCGGTGAGGCCGTGTACCGCAGGGCGCCCGAGCCCTCGCTGCTTCGGCTTTGGAACCGGCAGGCCCGCGAGCGCCTGGACGCGGCCGTCGCCGAAGCGCTCGGCGAGCTCCCCGTGGATCTGCACGTTGAGACGCTCGTGGTACGCGCGCCCGCGGCGGAGACGTTGAACGCGCTGGCCGACCGTTCGAGCGACCTGCTGGTTCTCGGTGCCGGTCCGCGTCGTTCGATCGCGGGCTACCTGCGCGGCAAGGTGCGCCGAAGGGTCGTCAGCACCGCCAAGGCGCCGGTACTGCTCGTCGCGCCGCTCTCCGCGCCGCGCGCGGTGCGCCGCGAGTTGCGCCGCATCACGCCGGAGGACTTCCTGCGCCAGACCGACGCGGGTCAAGGCCGCTGATCCGCGGTCAGCGTCGATCCGACGCTCGCTGATACCACCGCGACGATCGCGGCGAGTGCGAGCAGGCCGACGCGTTGCCCGAGGACGAGCCAGCCCGCGAACGTGGCCACGGCCGGCTCAAGACTCAGCAGGATCCCGAACGCACGACGCGGAATCCGGCGCATGGCCGCGAATTCCAGCGAGTAGGGCACGATCGAGGCCATCAGCGCGGTGCCGATGGCGACGAGCATCAACCCTGGCCGATCGGCGACGTGCTCAGCGCCGCGCACCCCGCCGGGAGTGAGCATGAGTGCTGCGATGGTCATCGCGACCGCGAGCGCGCCACGGCCTGGCACCTCCGCACTGGCACGCGCTCCAGCCAGGATGTACAGCGCCCAGAACACGGCGGCGATGAGGACGAACACGACCCCTGCGATATCGAGTGAGCCTCCTGATCCGCCCTCTCCGGTCCATCCGAGCGCGACCACGCCGACCAGCGCCAGCAGCACCCAACCGAGGTCGCGGACGCGTCGGGACAGCACCGCGGCGAGCGTGAGCGGGCCGAGGAACTCGATGGTCACGGCGATTCCCAGCGGGATCCGCGCGATCGCCGCATAGAAGAACCCGTTCATACCCGCGAGGCTGAAGCCGAACAGGATCACGGCGCGCCACTGAGCTCGTGTCCAGGTCCGTATACCCGGCCGGGTGGCCACGAGCAGCACGCCCGCCGCCAGCCCGAGCCGCAGCAGCGTGGCCCCAGACGCGCCGGTGGCCGGGAACAGGCGCGTGGCCAGTGCGGCGCCGATCTGCAGCGAGGTGCAGGAGCCGAGCACCATCAGCGTGGCCGGGCCGACGACGGAGGACGGCCTGGTCGAGGTCGGTGAGCGCATGGCTCCAGGCTCCGGCAGCACAACTGATTCGTCTAGCGATACTTTCCGAGCGATACTGGTGAGGAAAACTGATGAGTCAGGAAAGGGGCCGAGATGCTGGACGTGCACCGCCTCCGGCTGCTGCGCGAGTTGGACCGCCGCGGCACTCTCAAGGCCGTCGCCGAGGCCCTGTCCTACAGCCCGTCCGCGATCTCGCAGCAGCTCAGCCAGCTCGAGGCCGAGACCGGGGTGACGCTGCTCGAACCGGCCGGACGCGGCGTGCGGCTGACCGCGCAGGCGCGGATCCTCGTCGCGCACACCGAGGTCATCCTGGAACGGCTCGAACTCGCCGAAGCCGACCTGCGCGCCTCGTTGACGGAGGTGGGCGGCACCTTGCGCGTGGCCTCGTTCCAATCCGTCCTCCTGGCGCTCGTCCCGCCCGCGCTCACGCTGCTCGCGGAACAGCACCCGGGCCTGCGCGTCGAGATCACGCACGAAGAGGCGGGCCCAGCCTTCGCGGGACTGCTCGCGCACGAATTCGACGTCGTACTCGGCGAGGAGTACCCGGGACTGCCGCAACCGCCGGTCGAGGGCGTCCACACGCAACTGCTCGCACTCGACGAACTGCTGCTCGCGGTGCCGACGCACGGTCCGCACGCCCGGGGCGGCGGTGCCAAGGGTGACAACGGCAGCGGCAACGGCGACGGCGACGGCAGCGCCGGAGACTGCGGCGAGGATCAGGCGCCGGTCCGGCTGGCCGAACTCGCCGACGTGCCCTGGGCGCTCGACCCGCCCGACATTCCCGTCGGCCAGTGGGCGCGGACCCTCTGCCGGGGCGCCGGATTCGAACCGGACATCCGCTTCGCGAGCCCCGACCTGCTGCTGCAGATCCACCTCGTGGAGACCGGCCACGCGGTCGCGCTGCTGCCCGGCCTGCTCCTCGACACCGACCGCGGCCACGACATGCGCGTCTCCAGGCTCCCCGGCCGCCCGCACCGCAGGCTGATCACCGGCGTACGCGCGGGCGCGGCCCGGCATCCCGCCGTCCGCGCCTTCCGCAGTGCCCTGAAGCAGGGGCTGAAAATGCCGTAGGCCGGTCGGGTGGGTAGACCGACCGGACTACGAGCACTCCCCACAAATGTGGCTTTACTTAGAAGGCTGCGACCCCGTCCGGGGTGCCGTAGCCCGTCGGGCCGTCCCAGCCGGCGCGCGCAGTGCACAGCTGGCTCGGCGAGCAACTGCCGTCGCTGCCCGAGGTCACGTCGAACAGCGAGGTGTGGTTCGTGTAGGCGAGCGAGGCGTTGTCCACCGACGAGGTGTTGCCCGCCAGCGCGTAGACGCTCGCGATCAGCGGGGACGCGACGCTCGTGCCGCCGTAGACCTGCCAGCCGGAGAAGCCCTGGTAGGGGGTCGTGTCGTACACGGCGACGCCGGTGTTCGGGTCGGCGACCGCGGACACGTCCGCCACGGCGCGCTTGGCGCAACCGGTGCTCGCACTCCCCTGGAAGCTGGGCTTCGCCTCGTACGCCGAGCAGCCCGCGCCGGCGCCGGACCACGCGGTCTCGGTCCAGCCGCGGGTGTTCGAGGCCTTGCTCAGCGAGGTGCCGCCGACCGCGGTGACGTACGGGCTGGCGGCCGGGTATTCGACGCCGTAGCCGCTGTCACCCGAGGAGGCGGTGATCGCGATTCCCGGGTGGTCGTAGTACGTCGTGTCGTAGGTCGGGTCCGAGGAGGACTCGCTGCCGCCGTAGCTGTTGGAGATCGCGTCGGCACCGAGCTTGGCCGCCTCGTTGACCGCCTTGCCCAGGTTCGCGTTGGAGGCGCTGGTGGCCTCGACCAGGATGATGTGGCAGTTCGGGCAGGTCGCACTGACCATGTCGAGGTCGAGCGATTCCTCGGTGGCCCAGCCGGCGTTGGTCTTCGGCAGGCTCGTCGTGGAACCGGTCTGGCTGACGATCTTCAGACAGCCGGTGGCCTTCGTGCACGCCGACAGACCGTACGTGCTGCGATATACGGCGAGGTCCTTGCCAGCGGTCGGGTCGTTGAAGGCGTCGACGATGGCGACGGTCCGGCCACTGCCGGCCGTGCTGGACGGCAGCTTGTAGGCCGACTGGATGCTGGACGGACCGAAGCCGGACGGGGCGGCGTTGGCGGTGGCGCCGATCCTGTGGGACTTCGAGTCGTTGCGAATGGCGTTGCCGTGCGCCCAGTTCGCGGCGGAAGCGGCGACGTGGGTGGAGGAGGACGCCGTCGGGGTGACGGCGCCGGCCACGGAGGTGAGCGCGGGGATCGCGCCCAGACCCGCAGCGGCGGTAACCGCGAGAGCGAGCGTGGGTATGAAGCGTGGCATGAAACGAAGAATGGCGAATGTCCAGCCAAGCCCGAGTAAAGCAGAGGCAACGGCTCAGCCATGCACATTCAGCGTTGAGGGTATTCGCTACGCGACGGTAAGATCACGCAGGCGAACCGAGGGCGTCCCCGACCTGGTCACCGCGCCGTTCAGCCCGCGAGGAGCCGCTCGAAGGGGATGACATCGTCGTCATCCTCGACCTCGACATCAGTGTCCTGCCACTTCGATTCCCGATTTGCGAGCAAAGCGGAAAGCTCCCCCGCGGCGCGATCGATGCGGCCGACGAATTCCGCGGCCTCGCCGCCCCAGTCCTCGGTCGCGGCGTACACGGCGGTCGGCACGACGGTGGCGTGCAGGTAGGAGAACAGCGGCCGCAGCGCGTGCTCCAGTGCCAGCGAGTGGCGGGCGCTGCCTCCGGTCGCCGCGATCACCACCGGGGTTCCGGTCAGCGCCCGTGGGTCGATCAGGTCGAAGAACGACTTGAACAGGCCGCTGTAGGACGCCGAGAAGATCGGGGACACGACGATCAGTCCGTCCGCCGACTCGACCGCCTTCAGGGCGTCGCCGAGGGCTGGGTTCGGAAAACCGGTGACCAGGTTGTTGGCGATGTCCACGGCGTAGTCACGCAGCTCCAGCACGCGTACGTGCACGTCACGGCCCTGCTGCCGCAGCTCGCGCTCCGCCGCGGCGGCAAGCCGGTCGGCCAGCAGCCGCGTACTCGAAGGCTGACGCAGGCCCGCCGAAACGACGACCAGCCGAACCGCATCCATCCTCGTACACCCTTTCCTTGATCTCTTACGTATTATTCTTACTTCTATCTCTTACTTCTGCGCGGCCGCGAGCAGCGAGGCGTGCGTCGGGGCGTCCGGCACGTTCGCCGGACGGTTCTTGGCGAACTCCTCGCGCAGCACCGGCACGACCTTCTCGCCCAGCAGGTCGATCTGCTCCAGCGCCGTCTTCAGCGGCAGGCCCGCGTGGTCCACCAGGAACAACTGGCGCTGGTAGTCGCCGAAGTAACCGCGGAATTTCAGCGTCTTCTCGATCACCTGATCCGGCGAGCCGACCGTCAGCGGCGTGTCCCGGGTGAACTCCTCCAGCGAGGGCCCGTGTCCGTAGACCGGCGCGTTGTCGAAGTACGGCCGGAACTCGCGTACGGCATCCTGCGAGTTCTCGCGCATGAACACCTGCCCGCCGAGCCCGACGATCGCCTGCTCCTCGGTACCGTGACCGTAGTGCGCGTACCGCCGCCGGTAGAGCCCGATCAACTTCTGGAAATGCTCCTTCGGCCAGAAGATGTTGTTCGCG